>JAUYES010000006.1 GCA_030691225.1 Holophaga sp.
AACAACGTCGAGACCTTTGCCAATATCCCCGCCATCATCAACTACGGCGGTGCCTGGTTCGCTTCCATTGGCACCGAGGAATCGGGTGGAACAAAAGTCTTTGCCCTGGCTGGCAAGGTAAAACACACAGGCCTCGTGGAAGTGCCCTTGGGCACCTCACTCCGCAAGGTCGTCTTCGATATCGGCGGCGGCGTTCAGGACGACCTGCCCCTCAAGGCCGTGCAGACCGGCGGTCCTGCGGGCGGCTTCATTCCCGCCAAGTGGATCGATATGGAAGTGGACTTCGGCCCCCTGGCCAAGGCCGGTTCCATCATGGGCTCCGGCGGCATGATCGTGCTCTCCGAAGAAGATTGCATGGTCGATATCTCGAAGTTCTACCTGACCTTCACCCAGGAAGAAAGCTGCGGCAAGTGCACGCCCTGTCGCGAAGGCACGACCCGCATGCTTGAGATCCTCGAAAAGATCACCTCTGGCAAGGGCGAAATGAGCGATCTCGACCGACTCGAGCGCTTGGCCAAGCTTTGCCAGCAGACCAGCCTCTGCGGTCTCGGTCGCGCCGCGCCAAACCCGATCCTTTCTTCGCTCAAATATTTCCGCGAAGAATACGTCGAGCACATCGTTGACAAGAAGTGCACGGCCAAGAAGTGCGTCGCCCTCATCAAGTATGAGATCAGCGCTGAGACCTGCATCGGTTGCACCGTGTGCGCCCGCAACTGCCCCACCGAGTGCATCACCGGCACCCGCAAGGAAGTCCACGTCATCGACCAGGACCGCTGCGTCAAGTGCGGCCAGTGCTTTGAAGTGTGCCGTTTCGACGCCGTCGAGCGTGTGTGACCTTTGGCCCAACGCAGAACTAGCCCAGGAATGAAACGATGATCGACAAGATGATCAACCTCACCATTGACGGAGAGCCCCTTCAGGTTCCCACGGGAACCACCGTCCTCAAGGCGGCCGAGAAACTGGGGATCAACATTCCCCGCCTCTGCTACCACCCCAACCTCAGCATCGAAGGCGCCTGCCGCGTTTGCGTGACTCAGGTCAAGGGCTTCAACCATTTCCTCACCGCCTGCTCGCAGGAAGTGTGGGAAGGCATGGAGGTCCAGACCAACAGCCCCGAGATCCGCCAGGCCCGCCGCGACATCGTCGAGTTGTTGCTCGATAACCACCCACGGGATTGCCAGACCTGCGAGCGCGATGGCAACTGCGAATTGCAGAAACAGGCCTACCGCTTGGGTGTGCGCGAGCGCATCTTCAACGGCGAGCGCAAACGTTTCCCCATCGAGGATTCGGGCCAGAGCGTAATCCGCACCCCCGAAAAGTGCATCCTCTGCGGCCGCTGCGTGCGCGTCTGCTCGGAAGTTCAGGGCGTGAGCAACCTCAGCCAGCATGGCCGTGGTTTCCACACCGTGGTCGGTCCCGCCAACCTTGGCAACATGGATGAATCCGTCTGCATCCAGTGCGGGCAGTGCGTCGCCGTGTGCCCCACCGCCGCCTTCCTCGAAAAGGATCACACCGAGCGTGTCTGGGAAGCCCTGGCCATGCCCCGGGATGTCAAACACGTGGTCGTGCAGGTGGCACCCGCCATTCGCGCCACCATCGGCGAGGCCTTTGGCCTTCCCATGGGCACAGCCGTCACCGGCAAGCTCGTCACCGCCCTGCGTCGCATGGGCTTCGATGAAGTCTTCGATACCAACTACAGCGCCGATCTCACGATCATCGAAGAAGCCACCGAATTCCTTACCCGCGTGCAAAAGGGCGAAAACCTGCCGCTACTCACGAGCTGCAGCCCAGGCTGGGTGAACTTCCTCGAGAAGTTCTACCCCGAGATGATCAAGCACACCTCCACCTGCAAATCGCCCATGCAGATGATGAGCACGCTCATCAAGACCTACTACGCCGAAAAGAAAGGCCTCGATCCCAAGGACATCTACGTCGTGGGCATCATGCCTTGCGTCGCCAAGAAGTTCGAAGCCGCCCGCCCCGAGCAGGCCATGGAAGATGGCATTCCTTACACAGACGCCGTGCTCACCACTCGCGAACTGGCCTGGATGATCAAGTCCTACGGCATTGATTTCGTCAATCTTCCCGATGGTGAATTTGATCGTCCTCTGGGTATTTCCTCCGGCGCTGCCGATATCTTCGGCGCAACGGGTGGCGTGATGGAAGCCGCCCTGCGCACCGCCGCCGTCAAGCTCACCGGCGAAGAACTGGGTCCCCTGGTCTTCGACGAAGTGCGCGGCGTGACCGGCCTCAAGGAAACCACCCTGCGCATCAATGGCATGGATATCAACATCGCTGTGTCCAACGGCCTGACGAATGCCAAGCACATTCTGGAAGCCGTCAAGAAGGGTGATAAGCAATACCACCTGATCGAGATCATGGCCTGCCCCGGCGGATGCATCATGGGCGGTGGTCAGCCTTATCCACCCCTCGATCACGATCCTCTGGACCCCGAAACCGCCCGCACGCGCGCCAAGGCCCTCTACGATATCGACGCCAAGAAGCAACTGCGTCGCTCCCATGAGAACCCTGCCATCGAGCATCTCTACGCCGAGTTCCTGGGCGAGCCCAACGGCGAAAAGGCGCACAAGCTGCTCCACACCCACTACGAAGCCCGCATGCCGAGGGGGATTAAATGAGCCACGCCGTCGTCAACACCGACAACTGGGCGGAAGTCAAAGCCGCCTGCCTAGAGTTCCTGCCCGAGCACATCATTTCCTATATCGAGCAGAACGCAAAAACCGACCACTCCGAAAGCCAGCTCATCGCAATCCTGCACATGGTCCAGGGCCACTTTGGCTACTTGGGCAAGGATCAGATGCATTCCGTGGCCCAGCTTGCCCAGATTCCCTACGCCAAGGTCACGGGCGTCGCGACGTTCTACCATTACTTCCGCCTGCAGCCCCGTGGCAAGCACATCATCAACGTTTGCCTGGGCACCGCATGCTACGTCAAGGGCGCCGACAAGCTCTCCGCGCGCCTCATGGACGTGCTGGGCATCCAGTTCGGCGAAACCACCAAGGACAAGATGTTCTCCCTGGAGAGCACCCGCTGCCTCGGCACCTGCGGCCTGGCACCGGTGATCATGGTGGATGACCAAGTCTACGGACCCGTGTCTCCTGCCGAAGCCAGCCTAATCCTGGAGAAATACCTCAAGAAGAGCAAGCAGAAGGCTGCTGACGTTAAGGCCTAAGGTTTGTTCCAGCCCTCCAAAAAAAGCGCGGTCTTTGGACCGCGCTTTTTTTGGAGGTAAATCGATAGAAGGCGCTTCAGCGAAGCAGCTCCAGAGCCTTGGCCAAAATGGCTTCGTCATCCAGGGTCGTGCGGAGATCGAGTTCCACATCCGGCGAAACGCCCTTTCCCTCGTAGATATTCAAGCGGGGCGAAAGCACCAAGGCAGACGGGTAGACCAAGCGGAAACCGCCGCTGAGGGCGCAACCGTAGCGGCCCGAAGCATCCCCAGGCACCTCCAGCACCTGACCGGAAGTGCGCATTCCCACCACCTTGGCACGGCCCAACTCTTGAACGGCTGCGAGCAGCATCTCGGCGGCACTTGCGGACCAGCGGTCGCAGAGCACCACCAGCGGACCTGCGTATCGATCCGGGCCGCGCAGGCCAACGAAGTCGTAGGGCAGTTTGGCCCAACTCGCGATGGAAGCCGCATTCCCCGGCCTTCCATGGACCTTCCGGTAGGCTTCCTCCATGGGCTTAGTTATGGACCAAGCCAGTGTCTTATTCCCACCAGGCCAAAGGTGAGTGGCAAGATGTCGGAAATTGGCGAGATCGCCCCCTTCGTTGAATCTCAAATCCAATACCAGGCCTTTCGACTTCTGGATTTGAGTAACCATCTTTTGAATGGCCGCTAGATCATAGGCCGGGCTTCGAAAGCTGGGAATCCGAATCAAGGCGACTTCCGGATTCACCCACGATAGGGAAGCTGAGCCGTGCAATGGGGCTTGGCCGCAAGCGACTTCCAAGACGATGGGCTGAGTTCGTCGCTTGCCCTGGAGACGAAGGAGATCGCCGCAGAGTTGAATATCTTTGACCCGAATGGGTTGGCCGTTGAGATGTGTCAACACATCCCCCCGGCGCAGACCAGCCTTGGCAGCGGAACCACCAACCGTGACATCGGCCACCAGAGCGCCTTCCGGAATTGCACAGGCCCTGAAGCCGTAGTGGCGAAAACTCGGCGCCTCCCAACCCCGTTCGAGCTCCGCGCTAACCGACAGATGGGAGACCTTGTAGCCCCGAAGCACCTCGTTCAGTGCCTTCGAAAAGGCTTCGGGCGTCTCAGCCTGATCCAGCGTGCCCTGAACCTTGGCCACCCGCTGGCTCCAACCGGAAAAATCCACGGCACCCGCGTAGGCCCTGGCACCCAACTCCTGACCAATCTCCCCCACCACCCGAGCCTTCAGCGCCGCATCGAAAGGCCCGGCCACAGGCGCAAATAAAGGGCGATTCGATGGCACCGGAATGACCGGCCGACCACAAGCCAGGATGAAGGCTGCCAAAAGCGCAAGCGGTATCTGTGCCTGCAGAAAGCCACGGGTTCGCTTCCAAGTCATCATTCGGCTCCGAGTGGGGGGTGGTTTTCTAGATTACCTAAGGAAGCCTCATTCAGTCACAATCGGGGCAGCATGAGTCAACC
>JAUYES010000010.1 GCA_030691225.1 Holophaga sp.
GCCCGCGCCGCCGCAGCTGCCGCACCGTCAGCAAGAAACTGGCGGAAGGTTTGGCGATTCTCATGGCGCCGGTGATCAGCTTCACCGCCGATGAAGCCTGGGCCAACATTCCCTGCACGGAAGGCAGCGTGTTTGAACAACGCTTCCCTGAAGTCGAAGGCGCGGAGCCTTCGGCAACCTGGGATCGTTTCTGGGAAATCCGTGAAGCCGTGCAGGCGGCCATGGAGCCCCACCGTGCCGCCAAGACCATCGGCACCAGCCTTGATGCCGTGGTGACACTCACCCTTGGCGAGGCCGATCGCGCGGTGCTCGCGGCCCTGGGCGAAGCGGTCGATGAGCTCCTGGTCGTATCAAACCTGATCGTGCTGGATGGCGTCGATCTCGATGTGCAAGTTCAGGCCCATGAAGGCACGAAATGTCCTCGCTGCTGGAATCATCGCGGGGGCAGCGGGCAGGGCGAGGATGCCGATCTATGCCCCAGATGCTGGAGTGTTTTCAGTGATGGGAGGTCCGCGTGAAGCGGCGACTCATCTGGCTTCTGCTCCCGGCTGCGGCCCTACTGCTTGATTGGTCCAGCAAGCTCTGGGTGCTTGCTCACCTGAAGCCGCACGAGCCTATGACGGTCATCCCCGGTTTTTTCTACCTGACGCTGGGGTTCAATTCTGGAGCCATTTTTGGTTCGTTTGCCACGGCTCCGGTTTGGGTGCGCAACCTGGTTTTTCTGGTGGCTGGGGTCGCTGCGGTTGGCTATTTCGGCTATGAATTTCTGAAAGCGAACACGCCAACCCTTCAGCGATGGGCCCTGGGCTTAATTCTGGGCGGTGCTTTGGGAAATGGCCTGGATCGGATTAACCACGGCGCAGTGGTTGATTTTCTTGATTTTATTTTCTTCGGCTGGCACTACTGGACCTTCAATGTGGCCGATAGCTGCATTGTTTGCGGCGCGATTCTAATGGGACTTTCGCTGTTTTTTGGCAAGCCGGTTGAGGATGGAAACTGCAAAGAAGAATCCCTCATCCCCTAGGCCTAGGCAGAGAGGCTCCCTGATCGGAAATATTCTTGGTGGTCTGCCCACTTTTGGCGAGGTACCTTGGAAGTTCATTCCAAGGGAGTTTCGATGTTTTTCTTCTTGTTGCCGTCGGCCCAGGTTCTGCTTGCCCAGGATTCGATCCCGGTCGTTCAGGAACCTAAAATTAAGTATTCCGAAAATGGACGTGACATCATCGAAGTCCACGAGGAAGTGACCTTCCTGGAGGAGACCAATGGTCTTCCCTTGGATATTGGTGGAAACCCCCGCGACCTGATAGCAAAACCGCGGCCAAGCATCGGGTTGAGAGATCTTTCGGAAAACGAAAACCGCGGCATCCGCATCTTTAGGGTGATGCTGAAGCCCCATGAAACGCTGAAAGCCACGCTGAAGGTGATGGACTCCAGCAAGGTTCGGATGCTTCTGGGGCTTTCCAAGGGCGATGATCCCGGGCAACCGCAAATCCAAAAAATCAATCGCGCTCAGAAAATACTTAGGAAGCAGTTCATCGAGTTTAAGAACCCGACCGATCAGCCCTATCCCCTGATCCTCCATCTCACTGGCTTCGCCCGTTATTCCTACAGGGTCGATCTAGAGAGGAGCTAGGACTGGGTTATCTAAATCACTGCGGTAGCTTTGCCAACAGGAAGTCCAAAAGAGGTTCGGCGCCCTGCACCTGCTG
>JAUYES010000011.1 GCA_030691225.1 Holophaga sp.
GCCCGCGCCGAGGGCATCGCCGAAAAGCCGACCTTCCGGGGGGCCTGCCGACATGGGCGCTGCCTGATCCCGCTAGCGGATTTTTTGAATGGATGAAGGCGAGAAGGACGAAGCAAGCCTTCTACATTCACCCAACCACCGGTAAGTTGTTCGCCTTCGCGGGGCTCAATTCTCACTTGGCTGGGGCAGACGGCGAGTTGGATACCGGTTCTCCAGACACACGCCCTGGAGGACAATGGCGAAATGAGAATCCTCTTCGTTGAAGACGACCGTCACGTCAGCCAAGCCCTCGAACGGAGTTTTCGGGAGGCCAACGTACCGCTGGTCAGGGCTGGTGATGGGTTGCCTACGAGGTCCGATCCTCCGTGTGCCTCGGGTATCCCCGTTTCCTGAAACTCGCTCTCAAGGAGCAGTCTGTCCCCTTTCGATGGGCAAACGAATGGATCAATCCCCTTTTTGACCATCTCCTCTATCACCTGGTGTCGGTAGAGGAATTCAGAACGGCAAGTCCTTCCCGTCCAAGGCCACAGGAGGGTGCATCACGGGCACCGATCTCCTTGCTTGGGCAGGAATGCGGTTGACCCCAGCAAAAAGAGACCGGAGATAGGTGGGGTGTTTATTTTTATACAATTATTATTCATATATTTCTTGTCGAAGTGTGCGACATCTCCATGTGTGCCGAGTTGAACCTTGATTGAAATTCGCTCATTCGGCAGAATGTTAGAATGAACTCGCGCGCTGTGAAAGACCAACTTTACGAACAGGTGGCTCGGATCGGCCAAGCCCTCTCTAATCCCAAGCGGCTTGAGCTGATGGAGCTGCTTGCCCAGGGCGAAAAGGCGGTTGAAACGCTGGCGTCCGAGTTGTCCGCAGATATCAAGCTGACCAGCGCCCACCTCAAGGTGTTGAGAGAAGCCCGCCTTGTCGTGTCCCATCGTGAGGGGAAACGCATGATCTATCGGTTGTCTGGTGAGGATGTCGCCCTCCTGGGCGTGGGCCTCCGCCGAGTCGCTGAGGCCCATCTTTTGGAGTTGCGTGAGGTTCTGCAAAAGATGCTGGCTCATCCGGAAGACCTCACGACCGTGGGACGCGAGATGCTCCTGGAAAAGGCTCGCAGCGGAGAAATCGTGGTAATCGATGTCCGTCCTCGGCAGGAATACGATGCAGCCCATCTGCCGTTCGCACGTTCCATGCCCTTGGCCGAGATTGAACAGCGCTTGGCCGAGCTTCCCCCCGGAAAGGAAATCGTCGCCTACTGCCGGGGGCCCTTCTGCTTGATGTCGGACCAGGCAGTCTCTCTCCTAGCGGCCAAAGGCTTTCCCATTCGCAAGATTCGCGAAGGCGTCAGCGAATGGCAGGCGACGGGGATGCCGGTCGAGGCCATGGTGGCCGGTAGAGGGGTGCGTCCATGAAGGGGCGAGAAAGCGGGATGCCCCAGGAAGAGACCTGGGACCTCTTTTTCGACGCCCCGTCCGTGGTCGGGAGGCTCTTGCTACCGGCGGGCGGACCCCTTGGAGATGTGGCGGAATTCGGGTGCGGTTACGGGACCTTCACCATCCCTGCGGCCAGGATCACCGAGGGTGTTGTTACGGGCTTGGATATCGATCCGGACATGGTGGCCTGTGTCCAACAGAAGGCCCGCAGACTGAGGCTGGACAACATTCAGGCCACGTTGAGGGATTTCATCGCCCTGGGGTCTGGTCTGGCTAACGGCAGTCAATCCCACGCCATGATCTACAACCTCCTGCATTTGGAGAATCCAGTGGGCCTCCTTCAGGAAGCTGCCCGGACGCTGGCGGTGGGCGGCAGGATCTCCGTGATTCATTGGAGGAGCGACATACCCACACCTCGCGGTCCTTCCTTGGCCATCCGCCCCACGCCGGAGCAGTGTTCCGCTTGGCTTACGCATGCAGGTTTTCAGACCATCCGTTTGGTCGAGCTCGAAGACATCTGCCCATATCACTTCGGCCTGACGGCCACCCATTAATCCATTCCAAAGGGAGCCAACCATGAATGTCCTGCTCATCTTCAACCGAGAGCCCTACGACCAGACCGACGTGACCTGGAACGGGCTGCGTCTGGCCGGAAAACTGAAGGAAAACGGGCACGAGGTTAGGATCTTCCTGATGAACGATGCCGTCGATATGGCCCGCGATGTCTGCCGTCCCCCGGAAGGCTATGACCAGGATCTATCTGGGATGCTCAAGGACTTGATCAATCGAGGCGCAACCGTAAAGGTGTGCGGGACCTGCATGACCCGGTGCGGGATCCACAAGAACCATCCCTATTTTGACGGCGCCGAAAAATCGACCATGCAGGCCCTTTCCGAGTGGGTGGTGGACAGTGAGAGGGTTCTTTCGTTTTGAGCGAAACGTCGCGCTTCTAGACCGAGGATGGGTTGGGCTCGCGTGCCCGGTGCCAGAAGCGCAGCAGCCAGGGCCCCCAGCAGCATGAGCAGGAGGTCCGAGGCGCTCACCTCTCCATAGGAGCTGCCGGTCGAGAAGAAGTGGGAGATCAGGTGGTGATCCGTCTCAACCACCGACTAGGTGTTCGTGGGGAAAGGGAAGCGCCAGTTCAAACGTTGTTCCTGCATCTGGCGTCGAATGGAAGCTGACCTGACCGCCCAGGTAGGTTTCGCCGAACAACTTCATGCTGTAGGTTCCTAGGCCTCGGCCCCGTGTGGCCTTGGTGCTGAAACTCCGCTGGAAGAGGCGGCCCTGTATATCGAGCGGAATGCACCCAGAGTTGTGGACCTGGAAATGAATCATCCCCGCGGAGACCTGCACCCCCAAGGTCACTGTGGCACCTGCCGGGGAGGCCTCCAGCGCATTGAGCGTCATGTTGACGAGGACGCGCCGGAGAAGATCTGGATCGGCAAGACACCTCAGCCCCTCGGGTGTAGGCAAAACCGAGACCGTCTTCTGTTTCGCAGCAGGATGTTCCTGAACCAGGGCGGCACAATCCCGCAGCACGCCTACCGTCTCTAGTTCCGAGGACTTGAGCGCCAGCTCGCCCCGCTCCGCTTGCGTCACCAGGCGCTGGGAACGGACCTCTTCAAGGACCTGCGCAGAGAGAAGATCCAGCTTCGCCTTAGCGCGGCTTAAATCCCCAAGGCCC
>JAUYES010000018.1 GCA_030691225.1 Holophaga sp.
GGGGGGGGGGGGGGGGTGCGCGATCCATCATGGTTTCCCAGGCTAAAGTTCGGGCTGAAACGGGCTTGCTGGATGCGGAACGGCGTGTGAAAGCCAGCCTTGGCGAGGCCATGCGCACCGGGGAAGCCTTGGCCCAGATGGGGCGCTTGGGCCAGTTAGCGCCCATGGATACCTTTGCCGGAGAGCAGCAACTGCTGGCCGAACTTCGCAGTCGGTCGAGTCTTTCCAATCTCACCTTTGTCTTGTTGGACGGACAGGCCTCGGCGGCCAATCTTCCGGAGGCGAAAAACCGAAATCTCTGGGCCACGCGGGGAACGCACTTCGTGGGTGGAGTTCCGCAGCGGATTCTCCACCTGTGGGATGAGCAAAACCAATTGGTAGAAACCGGGCCCGACCCGGCGGCCCCACCGGACTGGCGCTTGCGCCCTTGGGTCATTCAGGGATTGCGAGAAGGCCGTGGAAGTTGGACGCCTCCCTACCAATTTTTGGGTCAGGTGGGGTTTGGCCTTACCTACACCATTCCAGTCTCCCAGGCCGGTAAGGTTCTTGGCGTGTTGGGCGTGGATCTGGTGCTCGGTGATCTCCGACCTTGGTTGAACGAAGCTAAACCCACGAAGGGAACCCGGCTTGCCATTTTGGACGGAGACGGGCGCTTGTTGGTGCCGCCCGAACAGGGGGCTTCTACCCTCGATTCCAGTCGGGCTAGGGTTTTGGAGCCCGAGACCTTGGATCCCGTTCGACATGCCATTCCTGCAGCGGTGCTAGGGGCCAAGGGCGCTGACCAAGCGGGCCAATGGCCTCAGGTAAAGGTCCATGGCGATACCTTTTTTGTGCATCGTCGCCAAATAAAATTGGACGGTGGTTTGAGGTGGGAACTGCTGGTGGCGGTTCCCGAAGCGGATCTTCTGGCAGAACCTCGACGCGTGGCCCTGGGAACGCTGGCCTTGAGCCTGGCGGCTCTGATTATTCTGGCCTGGCGCACGGCCCGCAACAGTCGCCGAATCGCTGAACCCCTTGAATTACTGGCTTCCCAGGCGGAATCCTTGGTGGAAGGTCACGCCATTACCACCCCGGAGACCGCCATCCTCGAAGTTCAAAATCTTGCCAAGGCCTTGCGGGTGGCCTCGATCGCCTTGGAGGAACGAAGCCTTTTGGAAGAGCAATTACGAACTTCCCAGCGTCGAGAAATGATTGGAACCCTGGCCGCAGGCGTGGCCCATGATCTGGGCAACATCCTTTCGGCGGTGGGGGCCAACTTGGAATTGGCTCAGGAATCGGCGCTTTCGGAAGAAAAAAAGAAACATAGCCTAGATTTGGCCTCGAAGGCTCTGCGTCGCAGTCATGGCTTTCTTCGCTCGCTGTTGGCCATCGGTCGTCCCGTAGAAGGAAGCCCAGGTCCCCTGGAATTGGGAGCGCTGATCAAGGATTCGGCCGCACTATTGGAGCCCCTGTTGGGGCGAATGGTGACTCTAACGCTTCGCCTGCCTGCTGAGCCTCTTTGGATCCATGGCGATCCGCTTCAAATTGAACAGGTCTTGCTCAACCTTGCCATGAATGGGCGCGATGCGATGCCGCGCGGCGGTGAGCTCTCTCTGGAGGCTGGTCGAGGAGTCGATAGTCGCCCCTATTTGTCGGTGGCCGACGCGGGTAGCGGCATTCCTCCGGAAGTAAGGAGTCAGCTCTTTTTGCCTTTCTTTACAACCAAGGCTTCGGGGAAGGGTTCGGGGTTGGGTTTGGCCATGGTGCAAGGCATCGCTCGGTCCCACGGCGCGGAAATCGATGTGGAAAGCGAACCCGGGAAAGGGAGCCGTTTTACCCTGCGGTTCCCAGACCCCGCTCAGCTTTCGCCTTCGTGAAGACTCAGATACAGTTCTTCCACTTTTTTTCGAGCCCAGGGGGTTTTTCTCAAAAAGGCTAGGCTCGACTTGAGGCTTGGATCGATGTTGAAGCAGCGAACCTCAATGATTCGGCCTAATTCATTCCAGCCCATGCGCTCCACCAGATCCCGAAGAATTGCCTCTAGGGTTAGGCCGTGCAAGGGGTCGTTGGGATGAATGTGGGGCATTGATTACCTTCCGTGAATTCTCAATCAAACCAGTGTTTGGCTTAACGCCTCCAGGAGAGCATCTCGTTCAGAGCCCTTCGGCTCAGCCGCAATCGCGCGCTCGATGCTGAGTTGAGCCTCCTCTGTGTTGAACGCTGCCAGGGCCTTGAGGGCGGCGACTCGCAGATTCAGCGGTTGCCGACTATCGCGGAAGAAGCTGCGTCGCCGCGCCAGTAGTTCCTCCAGGAAGGGAATGGCGGAGGTTGAGCCCAGCAAGCCAAGCGTTTCGATGGCCTTTTCTAAGATTTTGGCTTGGGCGGGTTTGGGTCTGGAACCACCGGACTGCAATAGTTCGATGAGCCCGGGCACGGCATTTTTTGATTTCAATTCACCCAGCGCAAAGATCACTTCCAAAAGTGTGTCGGTATCGCGATGCGCGAGCATGGGCACCAGGGCAGACTCGGCTTGGCGGCCACCCATCCGTCCGATGGCTCGCACGGCGGCGGCGACCACGCGCAGATCCTCGTGACCAAGGCTCGGCAAAAGGTCGGGTATGCGTTCGGAATCCGCAATTTCACCCAGCACATTGAGGGCGTTGCGTACCACAAACCATTCTGGTGCCATCAAAGATTCGAGCAGTGGACCCTCGGCGATATGGCCAAAGGATTTCAAGGCATCCGCCAGTCGCCCGCGTCGTCCTCGATCCGTTTCTTCGGATAAGCGATGGACCAAACCCTGCGCCCCGGCGGCACCGAGCATGCGCAGATAGGGATAGATCTTGGAGGTTGCCTCTAGTTTTTCAGTGTGAAAAAGCTGATTCAGGAGCAATCCCATTCGTTCGGGAGAGCCTAGCCTTCCTAAAAGATCGATGGTGGCCCTGTCTTTCCAGGGCGCAGGAGGGCTCATCTCGGTGACCTGATCCTGAAGATTCGTGTACAGCGTATGGGCCCTAGCGGGATTGCCTCCCTGCACCCAGAACCAAATAACGTGTTCAACGCCGCGAGAGATCGCTTGGTGAACATTGGGATCCTTTTCGCCACCCCATGCGCGACCAAGGATCTCCATCAGTTCATCCATGGCGGGTACGGGCATTCCTGGGATTTCTACCCAGTCGGCGACCTGCTCGAAGGCCCCGGCGACAGAGGCTCTCCGTGCCATCGCCGGGACAAAGAGACCTTTGGAAAAGTGGCGCAGAATGCGAAGAAATTCCAAAGTTCGGCCACCCTCTAACAATTCGCGAAGGAAGGCCACCACCTTCTCGACAGGCATCTCGAAGATTCGCTCACCTTCGAGTAGTTTCGCGACCTTCGCCTCCCTGGGAAGCGTGCTCCAGTTGAGGAT
>JAUYES010000020.1 GCA_030691225.1 Holophaga sp.
CTGCTGCTGGATGAACCCACTAACCATTTGGACCTGCCTAGTCTTAGATGGCTCGAAGGGTTTTTGAGTGATACCACCTCGACGGTAGCGGTGATCAGCCACGATCGCTATTTTCTGGATAGCGTCGCCACCAGCATCCTAGAAATTGAAGCCGGGCGCTCCCGGGTCTTTGAAGGCAATTACACCGAGTTCATGGAGAAGAAGGAACAAGAACTCGAAATTGCCGAGAAACACTTTGACCAACAGCAAGGCTACATTCGCAAGCAAGAGGAATACATTCGGCGCAATATCGCGGGACAGAATACGAAGCAAGCCCGTGGGCGCCGCACCCATTTGCAAAAACTGCAGCGTATGGATAAGCCCCTTCGTGATCGGCGCAAGGTTAAGTTCAGCTTCCAGGAAACCCAGCGCAGCGGTGACACGGCCTTGGTGCTCGACAACGTAAGCGTCGGATGGGATGGCACGCCCCTCTTTGCGCCTATCGATCACCTGCAGGTGAAGAGGGGCCAGAAGCTTGCCATCGGTGGGTTCAACGGCACGGGGAAGTCCACCCTGCTGAAGGCCATTGCAGAAGAAATTCCGTTCATCGCAGGTAATTGTCGTTTAGGCAGTCAGGTGAAGCTGGGCTATTTCGATCAGCATCACCGCAATCTCGATCCCCGCAATACGATCTATCAGCAGATTCAGGGCGTGATTCCCATGGCGCTAAAGCAAGACGTGCTTGGGTTCCTGGCCAAATTTCAGTTTCGCGGCGATGACGTAGATAAGCCGGTTACGGTGCTCAGCGGCGGTGAACGCGCACGTCTTTCCATCGCCACCCTGATTCGTGAAGGCGTCAATTTACTTTTGCTGGATGAGCCGACCAACCATATGGATATTCACTCCATGGAGGCCATGGAGGATACGATCCTCAGTTTTTGCGGCGCGGTCGTGCTCGTTACCCATGACCGCTATTTGCTAGGCCGTGTGTCGGATTCTCTTTTGCGCATTCATGAAGGAAAAGCTGAGTTTCGCGAAGGCAGCTACGAGGATCACCAAGCCTGGGTCGACCTTGATTTGGGGCACGAGCCCAGCGACGACCTGGAAGATGAAAAAAATGAACCCAAACCAAAAGGGAAGGAATCCGCAAAAGCCAAAGAGCTTCCAAAGCCAATTCCATCCACTGTTCGCCCATCGGCCATCGACAAGGATCGCCAGCGAACCCTTAAGCGACTGGAGCGCCTTGTTTCTGAAGCGGAGGCTAGAGTTTCTGAATTGGAGGGCGAGGCCGCAGATCTCAATAGCGATTTAGTGACGGCCGATCCTGCGGACTGGAAAAATTTCCAAGAAAAAACCGACGCGCTTAAGGCTATTGAAATGGATCTTGCTTACGCCCTGTCTGAGTGGGAAGAGAGACAGCGCGCCCTGGAGGATGCTCAAATTTAGTTTGGGTTGGAATCTGGCCGAAACCATGGTCGGCCCTCGCCGGGCATCTCGGACATACTTGACGCCATGGTCTTCTTTCGTCGCCATCCAGCCTTTTGCTCCATCGCCGCAGGGCTGGTGTGGACATTCTTGGTCGGTTTTTTGGATGTGCAAACGGGTATCCAACTCAAACTAGGGCCTTTCTACCTCCTGCCAGTACTGCTCATCGCTTGGCATGGTGGCCTGTGGCATGGAGTCTTCGCGGCCTTAGTGGCTGCCAGCACTTGGCGGGGAATCGAAGTGTTTTGGAGCTCCAATCCCCGTCCTGGTTCGATCCTGTTTTGGGATGCCTTCCTCCATCTGGTGTCTTTCGTGGCAGTGTCCCTGTTTGTTTCCTGGGCTAACTCGTTGGTTAAGCGAGAGCGCGCCTTGGTCCATGATCTGTCGGCGCTTCTCGCCGATGTGAATGAATTGCAAGGCCTTTTGCCCATGTGTGCCTGGTGCAAAAAGATCCGGGATGACCAGGGCTATTGGCAACAAATCGAAACGTATATTTCGGCCCATTCCAAGGCTGACTGGACGCATGGCATCTGTCCGGAGTGCGTGAAGCGCATGATGAAAGAGGAAGATGACTTTTTACCGAATGAGCCTACTCAAAACGAAAAACAATAGTTTCTTGTCGAGGTGAAATCATGGAAAAGCCCCACGGGTTGAAGGATCTTGGTCGACTGGTTTTTTTCTTTAGTGAGAACCGAACCAGTCTTGCAGGTGTTGTTCTTACAACAGCCTCTGCGGTCACTCTGGCGTGGTTCTGGGTTCTTGAATTGGCGAGCCCTCACCCTGTTCACCCCTACACGGGAATCCTGTTTTTCCTGATTTTGCCGGGTGTCTTTGCTGCGGGCTTGGCTCTCATTCCCTTGGGCATGTGGTTGCGGCGACGAAAACTGCGGAAGACGGGTGGAGTGCCCACCGAGTTTCCTCAGATTGATCTCAGTTCCTCAACGATGCGGAAAGGGCTCTTTATTGTTCTGGGCGCTACGGCCTTGAACATCATTCTTCTAGGAACCGCCTCTTTTAAAGGCGTGGAATATATGGATTCCACACAGTTCTGTGGCCAGGCTTGCCATTCGGTGATGTCACCCGAACTGGCAGCCTACAAAGATTCAGTTCATTCCCGAGTCACTTGTACTCAGTGCCACATCGGGCCTGGTGCTGGCTGGTTCGTAAAATCCAAACTATCCGGCACTCGCCAACTCTTGGCGGTTACCTTCAAAACATACTCGCGTCCGATTCCCAGCCCTGTCGAGCATCTTCGTCCCGCGCGTGAAACCTGCGAGCAATGCCATTGGCCACAGAAATTCCACGGTGACAAAATGGTAGTTCGTACCAAGTACGCCGAGGATGAAGCCAACACGCCATCGACCAGTGTATTGCTACTCAAGATTGGCGGACGCACATGGCAGGGCCTCGCGGGTATTCATGGCCGCCACTTGGATGATGGTGAACGCATCACATACGTTGCTTCGGATAATCGCCGCCAGAATATCGCCAAGATTACTTATAAGGACGACAAGGGCCAAATGGTCGAGTATTTTGCGGACGATAACAAACTTGCGCCCGCAGAGCTGGCCAAACTACCGAGCCGTGCCATGGATTGCGTGGATTGCCATAACCGGCCCGCGCATGCCTTTGAGATGCCGGGCCCCGCTCTCGACAAGGCCATCAATGGCCAACATATCAGTCGCGATCTCCCCTTCATCAAGAAGAAGGCCATGGATGTTCTCCAGGTGAATTATCCGGACCAGGCCACTGCCGCCATTCAAATCCCCGCAGCTCTCGATGCTTTCTACCGCGCCAGCTATCCGGAAATCTATAGCCAGAAAAAGCCGCAGCTTGATGCGGCCGCGGCGGCCATTAAAGAAATCTACCTGCGTAATGTTTTCCCACAAATGAAGTTAACCTGGGGCACCTATCCGAATCATGCTGGCCATCAGAGTTCCCCAGGTTGCTTCCGTTGTCACGACGGCATGCACAATTCCAAGGACGGCAAAACAATCAGCGCCGACTGTGATACCTGCCATACCCTGCTGGCTCAGGACGAAAAAGATCCCCAAATCCTGAAAGATTTGCAGATCAAATAACGCGATTCAACCCCAGCTAACGGCACGGAGACTGAGGTTTCCGTGCTGCCAGCCGGTGTAAACCGGCAAGCAACGGCTGTGATCGGCTGCACCAACACCAAGGTAAAGTGGATCGAAATGTTCGGAACTCGGCACGGCATCACGAAACCTGGGGGCACGTGCGGGAGCCTCAAGGAGTGCTTCCAGATCGCCGTCTAGCAACCTTCCCGTGGTCCAGTTATCGAATCGAAGTGCCCATTCTTCTGGGTCTGGATGACTGTTCATGGCTAGGCGACGAAGGTTGTGCACCATGCCGCCACTGCACAAAATCAGCACACCTTCCTCCCGAAGGGGGGCCAAGGCTCGACCCGCATCCACGAGCAATTCCGGTGTGCGGGGGCGAGGCAAGGAAAGCTGAACTACGGGCGTTTTGGCCTCTGGAAACAGCGTGCGCAGGGGAACCCAGGCACCGTGATCCAAGGGACGAGATGGCTCCAGCCGTGCGTTCAACCCAGCCTGGGAAAGCAGATGGCACGCTTTGGCGGCCAGTTTGGGATCGCCTGGAGCAGGGTAATCCAGCGAATAGAGTTCTTTGGCGAAGCCTGAATAATCGTGACGGATAGCATGGCGAGCGGCATTGGTTAAGGTGAACTCGTTGGCGGTTTCCCAATGGGCCGATATCACAAGCACATTTCGGGTTCCGGGGTGATCGGTAATCCAGGCGCGTAATGCCGCATGCCAAGGGCCATTCTCCAAAGCCAGCATAGGCGAGCCATGCCCAAGAAACAGAACGGGAGAATGAGCAACTTCCCCTTTAGCCATAATGCCTTTCCCTCCGCGCTAAGCCATTGCTGCAAAAGCATTTGATCGTTGCCATGATTGACCTGTGCCGAGGGTCGCAACCATATAACCACACCCATGCCGGATTTTTACCTTTGAAAAATGGTTCTGGAGAATTTATGCGTTGGGCCGAGCGTCTCGGGAAAAAGATCATGACCGCCCGGCAGATTTCGCGGCGAGGTGGCGATCTTGCCTGCGAACTCAAGGGCGATCGGGTTGCTATTGGCGGACAAGCCGTCAAGGTCCTGCAGGGCGAATTCATACTGCCCGATTGAAGGAAGGCTCCGGCCCCGCCATTCTGAAGACTCGGAGGAAGCATGAGCCTATTGCTCGCCGTTGATGTCGGCAATACCAACATCGTCTTGGGTGTTTTTGATCTATCGAAGGGGCCAGAGGCCCCGCTGATTCATTCCTGGCGCCTGGCCACCAGTCGCGAACGTACGGTGGATGAGTATGGTCTTTCCAGCTTCGCACTGCTTCGGCACTGTGGCTTGGAGCCCGAGCACATCAACCATGTGGTTGTATCGAGCGTGGTGCCGCCCATGCACCCGGTGCTGGATGCCTGGATCAAGGTCTACTTCCATGTCGAAGCGCTTTGGATCGAACCTGGAATCAAAACGGGGTTGAAGCTGCTTATCGATAACCCATCCGAACTGGGTGCCGACCGCATCGTTAATGCCGTAGCCGGTTTAGAGCGGTACGGAGCGCCCCTCATTGCCGTGGATTTCGGCACAGCTACCACCTTCGATATCGTGAATGCCAAGCGAGAATACCTGGGTGGCATCATTCTGCCCGGCCTCAAGATCGCCGCCGAAGCGCTGTTTCAGAGGGCTTCGCGCCTACCTCGTGTGGAGATCGCCGAACCCGAGCGCCTGGTGGGCCGCAATACCGTTCAAGCCATGCAATCGGGCCTCTTCTACGGCTACGTGGGGCAGGTGGACGGCATCCTCGAACGCCTGCTGGCTGAATTCCCCGATTGCCCCGTGGTCGCCACCGGCGGCTTGGCCAAAGTCATCGCGCCCGCCAGCAAATACATTCAGAACGTAGAACCCGATTTGACTCTGGAAGGGCTTCGGATTTTGTGGCTGAAGAACCGGAAATGAAAAAAGAAGAGTCCACGGATGGACACGGATAAGAAAATGAAAAATATGTTGCCGAGAAAGATTGGATTGATGTTCCCGGATCGACCTTTGAACGCTCAGCTGTTATCTGTGTCCATCCGTGTTTATCCGTGGACTGTTTTTTTTAGCCAACACCCATGACCCTAATCCATTTCGCCCTCCTCGATTCCACGCAATCCTTCCTGGCCCGTCATCCGGAACTGGGTTTCTGCGGTGTGTTGGCAGACGAACAAACCGCGGGCCGGGGCAGGGGTGAGAATCGCTGGGAAAGTGCGCCGGGAGCTGGTCTCTGGTTTTCCGCGGCGCTTCCAATTCAGAAGGTGCCACCAGGGTTGGTACTGCAGCGGGCCATGGCGGCGGTGATTGAAATTCTGGAACCCTGTGGTTTGCACATGGGATTGAAGTGGCCCAATGATCTGGTGGCCTGGCATCAAGGCCGTCTGGTGAAGCTTGGCGGTATCATCGGCGAATTCAAGGGCGATCGAATGATTCTAGGCCTAGGGCTCAATCTTCGGTCCGCTCCCAGCCTGCC
>JAUYES010000044.1 GCA_030691225.1 Holophaga sp.
GCCCGATCCTGGACCCTCCGAGCAAGCGCCAGCAGGTGCCTCGCCTCCAATTGCCTTTCCCGAATCATCAGCGCATCGATGCCCGAGGAAAGGATCTTGCACCAACGAGTCTCATCGAATCCTTGACCAGGAGAAATAGCAAGAATATGCATGAACCAAAGGCCTTTTTGCTGAATCGCTGGATTGTAAATTCATACCAAAACCAAAAAACTACTGACGCTTGGGATAAGATTAACGGATCTAAATATCGGAAATCCGAGGTATTCCATGTTCCCGCTGTCGCTCACCACTGGCTACGCCGTTCTAGCTCTCAATTGCATGAAGGGCCCTGAGGGCGAACCCTCTCAAGTGGCCTCCATTGCCGCCTCGATGGGGCTTCCTGGCCCCTTTTTGGCCAAAATCGTGAATCGTTTGGGCATCAATGGCTTGGTGCGAACCCGGCGCGGGCGTAAGGGTGGCGTAGTCTTGACTCGGCTTCCGGAGGAAATTTCCCTGGAGCAGATCGTATCCGCCGTCGAAGGCGAGGGCTGGGATAAGGCTTGCTTCCTTGGATTACGCGCCTGTGCCATTCCTGAGCCCGAGGAACACTGCCCCATCCACGAGTTTTGGGTGGAAGAGATCGGACGCTTCAAGGTCAAGATGGCCGGAATTTCGCTCGCTGATCTGGGTTGCTTTGACCCAAGAACTAGCCTTGCGAATCTTGAACCCGGTAAAAAGGGTTGTCCGGAAAGCTGCGATCACTGCCATTAAACGGGGCTGTCGCTACTTCATTTGGACCAGCACCCTCTCGCGATCCAGCGCCGGAATTGTGCGCCAAGATTCAGCCAAGGGCACGTTGAGGCTGGGCTGACTCAGCACATATTCGAACAGCAGATTTCGTAGCGAAACAGGGTTCACGAGTTCGGGCTGGCCCTTGAAGTTGATGGCGGACAAATAGCCTCCTCCTCCTGATAGCCGGTAGCTCGTAATGGCCATCGTGAAAGCCTGGTTTTCCTTAACGGCTTGACCCTTGAATTTTAGGTCCACCACCCGTTTGCCCAGGGGCTTGGTGAGATCAAGCGCGTAGGTGACCCCGTCGATCATGTCGAAGTCATACCCGGGAATCGCTCGATTTACGAGCTCCGGCAGATGGCCAAAATTGAAATACCGAGCCGCATGTTCTAGCCAGAGCTTGACCTGAATACCCGTGATGCTAATCCGAGCCACTTTGTTCTCATAAGGCATCAGGGCCCAGAACTGCCGGATGGAGGTTGGCCCCTTGGGCACAAAATAGCGGGTGGAAGGACTGAACGTCGCGGAGAGTTGGGCGCCCACGGCTTTTCGCTGTACCGCATGTAACAACTGCACGATTGTGGAATCTTCCATACGCGACCAGCGACCATCCAGATCAACGGCCAAATTGGTGGCGAAGGTATTCAAGTATTCTTCGGCGATTTTTCGAAGCGGAGCCGTGATCTCCAACACCTGCGGATCGCTGACTGTCTCCAGAGTGGGGTGTACCAGACGCCCATGGCTCTCCAACAATTTCCATTGCTGCTTTTCCTTTTTAAGCACCAGGTCTGCTACCGCCAGGGCACGGCCATGCGCCTGAGCCTGCAGGATCCAAACGCCCTTGTGGCGAGTGGCGATAGCCTCGTGAGTATGACCACCGAACACCAGATCGATTCCCGGCACACGTTCAACCAGGGCCAAGGCTTGATTATCGTCGAATAGCCCCGATTCTGCGGTTCCAAGCCCGCCATGCAAGGCGACCACAACCACATCCACCTTTTCCTTTTCGCGCAGAACAGGAACCCAGGTTCGAGCCGATTCCACCGCATCCAAAAAGCGCAGACCGGCGATGGCCGTCGGGTCGGCGATGCGAGCCATGCCCGAGGTGGTCAGTCCGAGAACGCCAACCTTAGCGCCGCCATATTCCACCACCACGTAAGGCGTAAAGGCGGGCTTGCCCGTAGTCGCCAGCACACTATTGGCGGCCAACCAGGGAAAGGTGGCCTGTTCTTCGGCCTTACGGGCCACCGCTTGGCCCCAATCGAAATCATGATTCCCCACGGTCATGGCGTGGTAACCCAGCGCATTCATGATGGCCATAGAGGGATCAGGCAATTCGGGGTGTAAACGAGCACTTAGGTAGGCTAAGGGCTCACCCTGAAGGGTGTCGCCGCAATCAACTAGCAGCGTGTTGGGGTTCTTGGCCTTGTGCGCCCGAATCAGGGTGGCCATTTGAGCCCAGCCTTTGGCTGCAGGCTGAAGGGTGTAGGCATCCTCGGGCATTACCGCCGCGTGCATATCGGTTGTGCATAGCACCTGGATCCGTAGTTCCTGGGCCTGCATCACCAGGGATATGAACAGAATGCAGATCCAACGAATCACGAGTGCCTCCACTTACCATTCCAAGATACTCTGGAAGGCCCGCCGGGCTGGCCTCCCAGGCTTTCGTTTGGAAAGGCCCCCGCCTGAAGGTAAACTAGCCCTTCACTCAGGAGATTCCATGCATGAAGTTCAGATCAAGGCCCCCAAACACGAGTTCACCCTTCTCTGTGACGATATTCGTCAGGAAATGGGCGGTAAAACCTCCCTCATGGGTATCTACGACCACCACATCGTGGTTCCCCAGGTCCCCTTCGTACTCCCCAAGGTGTGCTTCTACACCCGCTTCAGCCGCATGGACGGGCAGTTCAAGTTCAGCTTCTCCATCGTGAGCCCCGGCGGCGAGCGCAAGGACATCATCCGCGACAGCGATGTGCAGATCCCCGATGGCGCCAAAGAAGGCACCTTCAACGTCATCGCCAGCCCCTTCGAAGTCAGCGCTGAAGGCGTCTACGAAGTCATCATCGGCCTCACCAAGGGTGCCGATCGCTTCGAATACGTCTACAAGTTCGCCATCTCTGATGCCAGCCGCCTCCAGGCCGAATACGAAAAGGCCATGGCCGAGCAGGGTTCCACCCAGCACTGAGGTTTTCCCTTCAACCATTAAAAAGGACGAGCCCCGGCTCGTCTTTTTTAATGGTTGGTTTTCAGGAAGGTAGGCTGGTAATAAAAGACGAGCAAACCCATGAGCCCCCGGGAAATCCATGCAGTCCTGCTGCTTAGCCTGTAGCCTATTCCCATGAGTGATCGCTACCAGAAGCAGCGGATTTTTTTAGGCTCCGACGCCGACGCCAAACTGCGCTCGGCCCGGGTTGTCCTGGTGGGCTTGGGCGCCACGGGCTCGGTCATCGCCCCTTGGCTGGTGCGGGCAGGCGTTGGGCATCTGACCATCATCGACCGCGATATCGTCGAGGAAAGCAATCTGCAACGGCAGCTCCTGTACGGGGAAAACGATCTGCTGCGCCCCAAGGCCGAAGCTGCGGCTTTCCGTTTGCGGGATTCCAATTCCGAGGTAGAGATTCATCCCGTAATCGCCGATCTCACCAGCGGCACCGCTCGAGAATTGCTGACGGGCTTCGACCTGATCTTAGACGGCACCGATAATTTCGAGGCTCGCTACCTCATCAACGACGTGGCGATTTTGACCGGCACACCCTGGATCTACGCCGGTGCCTTGGGTGGAGAGGGCATGGTCTGGCCCATTCATTCGCCCCAAACACCTTGCCTGCGGTGCCTGATGGAGGAACCACCCGCCGGCGGCGATGTAGACACCTGCGATAGTGCAGGTGTGCTTGGCCCTGCCGTGGGTGTGATCGGAAGTTGGGCGGCCCTGGAAGCCATCAAGATCCTCACAGGCAAGGAGCCCCACCGCGAATTGGTCCGTTTCGATTTTTGGCAAAACCAACGTCAATTCATCCAGCCGCCCCGCGAACGCTGCCGCTTCTGTTCCGAAAAAATCACCGAATTCCTCGATGCCCGATGGAGCCTCCGCGCGTCTCGGCTTTGCGGCCTGGATGGTGTGCAAATCCGGGTAAATCCACCGAGTCTGTTGAATCTCGAGGCCCTCAAGTTGCGTTTCGAATCGCGCACCGACACCCCCTGGAAACTCAGCACCCTGGCTCTTTCCGGCATGGATGGAACCTGGCGCGTAGTCTTGTTCCGCGATGGCCGTGCGCTGATTCATGGAGAAATCACGCCAGAGAAAGCCCGCACCTGGTACAGCGAAACGGTTGGGTGTTGACGTACAGTGATTGATCTCGAGTCGGAGGCTCCCGTGGAAAAACAGCTTTACGATGTGATGGTGGAAGGCACCCACGGCAGCCAGGGCTTCATGAAAACAGTGCGGGTTTGCGCAACCTCAGAAACCCAAGCGGGCGATTTGGCTTTTTCGGCGGCTCTCAAGGCAGGCCTCATGCCCTCGCGCATCGAAGGCATCACCATCGAAGGCCCGGCCCGAAGCGAAGATCGTGTCGGAGTCTTGCGCGGATTCGGGACTTCGTTTTTCGAAAAAGACTGAAGAGCACTCGACGACTCACCCGGCAACCGATTGGTATTCACGCTTGATCCTCCGGCTGTTTCCTCGGGCCGAGTACCATGGATTTGGGACGCACCCACCGGGATCACCATGAAGCTACTGCTCGCCTCCAGAAACCCCCACAAGGCTCAGGAACTGAGCGAGCTCCTTCCCGGTATCACCTTTGTGCTTTGGCCTGCCTCGGCACCAGATATCCCTGAAGACGGTGCGTTTTTTCAAGACAATGCACTCCAAAAGGCCACTCACGCCCTGGAATGGTGGAAGCAACA
Organism: Holophaga sp.; assembly: GCA_030691225.1. GTDB lineage: Bacteria > Acidobacteriota > Holophagae > Holophagales > Holophagaceae > JAYREN01. Next base: position 4,675 of record JAUYES010000044.1, read on the forward strand.
TGGATCGGAAACCGTAGAGGGTGTTCTGGCTGATGATTCCGGCCTTTGTGTCGACGCGCTCTGGGGCGGGCCTGGAGTGCTCTCAGCGCGCTTTGCGGCTGATCTCGATTACCCCACCAAGAATCGCAAATTGTTGACCATGATCCCTCAGGAGGCGCCCCGAAATGCTCGATTTGTCTGCGTGCTAGCCTTGGCGCCACTCCAGGGCGAGCCCTTTACCGTAGGCGGGTCGGTGGAAGGAACACTGGCCTTTGATCACCGAGGCGAGCAGGGCTTCGGCTACGATCCTATTTTTATTCCCGAAGGCTACAAGGAGACCTTCGGCGAACTGGCCAGCGACATCAAACACACCCTGAGTCACCGCGGCCGAGCCGCGCGGGCATTAAAGGCAAAGTTGGGGCTTTAAGATGGGCATGCTCCTTCTACTCCTGGTGCTGGTCCTAGGCATCGTTGCTGGCTGGTTTGCCCGGCGACAGGAGCGCTTAATCCAGCTAAACCGACACCTCACCCGCTACGCATTGTGGGCATTGCTCTTTTTCATGGGCACCAAGTTGGCGATCAATCGGGGGCTCTTCGCCAAGGATCTTGGCGCCTTCTTTCTGGCCATTGCCTCCAGCGTTTTGATGTTGGTGCTTTACGTTGCCGGATTCGCCCTTTGGGCTTGGTTGACCCGCAACCATCGATCCGAATCCGCACCCGAGATGGCCGCTGAAACACCAGAACATCGAGGGCAGGAAATGCTGGCCGTGGCCCTTAACAGCGGATGGATCCTGGCCGGTTTTCTGGTGTTTCTGTGGTTGCCTTCCACCATGACCGCCCAGATTCCCGTGGATGCCGTGGGGGATTGGCTTCTGCGCCTTCTCTTGCTTTCGATTGGATTCGATCTAGGGGTAGAACTCCATAAATTGGATTTTCGAAAATTGGCCTTACCGATGCTGCTAGTTCCCTTCTTCAATATTCTTTTTTCTCTAGGCTGCGGCCTAGTGTTCAGCCTTTTCACCCGCCTCAGCGTGCGTGAGAGCCTGCTGCTTTATTCCGGCCTCGGCTGGTATTCGCTCTCTTCTGTGCTTATCGCGGGCCATGGTATGGCGCTATTGGCTATTCTGGCCTTCATTCACAACGTTTTTCGCGAACTCCTCACCATCGTCACGGTTCCCTTCATCGCGCGTATTTCACCGTACCTACCGATCTACCTGGGCGGCGCCACCGCCATGGATGTCACTCTGCCCTTCATTCAGAAATACTGCGGCCGTGAATACACACTGGTGGCGTTCTATTCCGGAGTCATCTGCAGTTTGGCAGTGATCCCGTTGGTGCGGCTGATTCTCTGGGGCTAGTCGCTAGTGCAGCATAAACTTCGGCCGACTAGACAAAACACTACCTCTTCCGCGATGAGCGCAATGACGACCCATTCCAAGCGATGGGTCTTGCGGGTGGTCAGCAGATCTATCACCCGCGCAGCAGCATCCCAAAGGTAGGCCAACTTTTGACTGGATGGCGCTCAGGCGCTCGGCCAAATCAAATTAGCCGAACAGTTCACGATCCAGATTGGTCAGCGATTCGCATTCCCAGGTCTCGGGCGGGTGATCCCGAGCTATCCATGGGAGTGGACTTTCCAAAATCAGAAGTATTCAAGGTTCTGGGTTGAAAATCGGAATGGGCTGAGTCTGGCTGACGCGCGGCGGCGTCAACGGTTCGTCGGGACTCGGAATAACACCTTTTTCTCTGAGCACCGAGGCAGCCTGGTAGGCGGCCAACACGGCCGTGCGAATGCGCTGGTAGCTGGTCTCCGTGACCTTGGTGTTAAAGCTCAGGTTGCCCACCACGTACCACGATTCGCCGTTGGGCAGGGGCTGCGGCGCGGAAACCTGCACTTGGGGCGGCATGATGGAACCGGAACTATCCTCGCGCAGTTGAGCCGAAACCCGCTCGCACCAAGCCTGGAGCGTGGGTGTGATCTCCAGACCCTCGGCTTCGTTTTTCACGGTCATTCGACCGTACAGCGTAAAGAAGAGCCGCAATTGAGGCAGATCGAAACTGGAATTCAAATAACCCGCCATGGAGGCGATCTGCTGGAAATCCTTTTGCAAGGCGATGAGTTTGGGGCTGGGGGTGGCGGGACGCATGGCCCGAGTATGGACCCATTCCGCCGCCCACCTTGCCTCGAACCCCGGGATCATGGTATTCTATAAGCTTCAACTATTGCCCCGGAATACGGGAAGCAGGTGTAAGTCCGTTCGCGTGGATGGGCCCATTCCTGCGCTGCCCCGCAACGGTGAGCACCTCGGCTCGTAGGCCGGGAGACCCTGCCGGGGCCACTGGCGCGCTGCGCCGGGAAGGTGTCGGGGACCTCGATGGTCCGTCGCGTGCGAGCCCGGAGACCGTGCCGGAGCTCATCCCTCGCCGTGGGAGCGAGAAGGAGCCCTAACCATGCGATTGCCGCACATTCCCGTTCTGGACCCGTCCAGAAAACCCTTTCTCCAGGCGCATCTGGATGATCTCACCAAGCCTCAGGGCAGTCTGGGGCGCCTGGAATCCTTGGGCCTGCAACTGGCTTGGATCGCGGGTACGGAGCGCCCTGCCGATCCCGAGGCTTTCCTGCTCACCTTTGGCGGAGATCACGGTATCGCCCGCCACGGTGTGAGCGCCTTTCCGCCCGAAGTCACCCCCCAGATGGTGGCCAATATGGCCCGTGGTGGCGCGGCCATCTGCGCCCTGTGCCGCGCCCATCGCATCACCCATCGCGTCATCGACGCCGGTATGGCCGTCTCTTGCGACTTCCCCGGTGTGTCTCAACGCAACGTGGTGCGCGGCACCGCCGATCCCCTGGCGGGACCGGCCATGACGCTTGATCAAGCCAAAGCCAGCCTGCAAGCGGGTGTAGATGAAGTGAACGACCTTCCGAGTCAGCCCTTCGCCCTGCTGGGTTTGGGAGAAATGGGCATCGCCAATTCGGCGATTGCCGCGCTGTTGGTCTGCGCCCTGGGTGGGTTGATCCCTGAAGAAGCCGTGGGACCGGGCACCGGTGTCCATGGAGAGGCACTGAAGCACAAGGTAAGCGTGGTGACAGCGGTCCTCACCAAGCATCAACCCAACCCCGCCGATCCCCTTGCTGTGCTGGCCGCCGTGGGCGGCGCGGAATTTGGCGCCATGGCCGGAGCCATGTTGGCCGGGGCTGCGCGAGGCTGGGCCGTCATCGTGGATGGCTACATCGCCGGAGCCGCTGCACTGATGGCCATCGCCCTGAATCCTGCCGTGAAGGATTACCTAGTGTGGAGCCACCGCAGCGCCGAACCCGGTGCCCGCCGCCTGCTGGAAAAGTTGGAGATTGAACCCGTGCTCGATCTCAATCTTCGCCTAGGTGAAGGCAGCGGCGCCGCCCTGGCGGTGCCGATCCTGCGCAGCGCCTGTGCCGTGATGCGTGAAATGGCCACCTTCAGTGGCGCCGGCGTCAGCACGGCAGAAATGCATTGAGAACTGGCAGGGCCCAGCGCAGTGATGAACACCGATGAACACCGATGGCAGGCTTGTTCGTATTTATTGGCGGTGACCTTGTTTGGAGTATTCCCATGCGTTCGTTGATTGCTGCCATCCGTTTCCTGACCCGCATTCCCGTGCCCGGACCAGATACCCACGTAGAGGACATCTCCCGCGCCGTAGGCTGGTTCCCCCTGGTAGGCGCCGGTGTGGGCGCGGCCACAGCTGGGATTTTCATCGCGGGACTGAAACTTTGGCCTGCTCCCGCCGCCGCATTACTCGCTGTAGCCGCAGGGTTGATGCTCACGGGTGGCTTTCACGAGGATGGCGCCACGGACGCCACGGATGGCCTGGGCGGCGGTTGGACCCGGGAACGGGTGCTGGAAATCATGAAGGACAGTCGCATCGGCGCCTACGGGGCCATGGCGCTCTGGTGCCTGCT
>JAUYES010000064.1 GCA_030691225.1 Holophaga sp.
CGATTACCTATTGAAGCCCGTCACCGAGGATCGCTTGACCCGAACCCTGGACCGCCTGCGTCAGCATCAGATTCCTCGTCGCAAAGGCCCTGAAATTGCAGCGTTGCTGCCAGGTCAAAGCGCCCGCTTCCCAGCCCGAGCCGGGGAAGGCTTCGTATTTCTGGAGATGAAAAAAGTGACCCATTTCGAGGTGGAGGATGAAATCGTTTCCGCCTGGGCTGGTGAACGGTACAAAACCTCCTGGAGTACGCTCGGCGACGTGGAACAGGCCTTTCCCGAGGAAGAGTTGCTCCGCATTCATCGACATCTATTGCTCCGCCCATCTACCGTTTTGGGCTTTCGGCCGCTCATGGGTGGTCGTGGCGAGGTCCGCGTGACTGGCGGCAAAACGCTCGAAGTGAGCCGTGGCTCCGTGCCCAAGCTTAAGGCCGCGCTGGGGCTGGCCAGCAAATTCAGCGAGGGATAAGCGATCAGCTCAGCTGCTTGAGCCGTTCGGCTTCGTGCGCAGCGCGCAGCGGTTCGAGGATGACTTCGATCTGCCCCTGCATGAAGGTTTCCAGCGAGTGGACGGTGACGTTCACACGGTGATCCGTCACGCGGCTTTGGGGGAAATTGTAGGTACGAATCTTCTCGCTGCGATCCCCGGAGCCCACCTGTGACTTACGCAGGGCGCTGGATTCGGCATCCACTTCGGCCTGGGCTTTATCGAGCAAGCGGCTGCGCAGCACGGTCATGGCCTTGGCCATGTTCTTGAGCTGGCTGCGTTCGTCCTGACACTGCACCACGGTGTTGGTGGGCAAGTGCGTGAGCCGCACGGCGGAATAGGTCGTGTTCACACTCTGGCCACCTTTGCCACCCGAGCAGAAGGTATCGATGCGCAAATCTTTGGGGTGGATTTCAATATCCACTTCGTCGGCTTCTGGCATCACGGCCACCGTGGCGGCAGAAGTATGGATGCGGCCCTGGGTCTCGGTCTTGGGCACCCGCTGCACGCGATGGACACCTGATTCAAAACGAAATACCGAGTAAGCACCCTCGCCCTCGATCTCGGCCACGGCTTCCTTCAGCCCGCCCATATCGGCCTCGCTTTCGTCGAGCACCGAGACCTTGAAGCCCTTGCGTTCGGCAAAACGCACATACATGCGAAACAATTCCCCGGCGAAGAGGGCGGCTTCTTCGCCACCGGTGCCCGCGCGCACTTCCAGAATGACGTTGCGGGCATCCTTGGGATCCTTGGGAACCAGCAACTTGGTGAGCTCAATGGCACCGGCATCGATGGCCGTTTTTAGATCCGGAATTTCCATTTCCGCCATCTCGCGCAGATCAGCATCCTGAGTCTTATCACCCAAGATTTCCTCGGCTTCTTGCAACTGCTGCATCCGCGTGCGCTGAGCCTGCCACGCTAAAACCACCGGCTCCAGCTCTGCCCGCAGCTTGGTCAGTTCGCGCAATTTCTTGGAATCGCAAACGACACTGGGATCCTGAAGCTGCGCCTCCACCTGCTGAAATTTGGCATCGAGGGCTTCGAGCTGATCAAACATGGGGTTTCCTGGAGTCAAAGATAAAAAAAGAACGGGCCGAGAAATCGGCCCGTTCCTGAAAGCAGAGTAGCTACTGAACTTCGACGGCAGGAGCGGCTTCGACCACGGCCTCGACAGCAGTTTCGGCGACGACTTCCTTCTTCGCGTACTTCTTGTTGAACTTCTCGACGCGGCCAGTGATGGTCATGTCGCGCTGCTTGCCGGTGTAGAAGTTGTGGCAAGCCGAGCAGACTTCGACGCGCATCTCTTTCTTTGTGGAGCGTGTTTCGAACTCGCTGCCGCACTGGCAGTGGGCGATGACCGTGTGCAGCACGGGATGAATTTTTTCTCTCATTGTTTCCTCCTGGAACCGACCGGAGGCCTCTGTGCCCGCGGCTTGTTCACGCATAAGAGAGCCAGTCTATCCCGAAAGGCCTTTGGGCTCAACGAAAATTCCATAAAGCCACGCACCGTTAGGAAAGGATTGCCTCCCTTTGAGACCCGCCTTAGCTCTTGGCTGGTGCAGGCTTGGCGGCGTTAAGAAGAGCCTTCACCTCAGCAGGAGGATCGAACTGGGTCTTGGGCACGGCCACATTCCAAACCACACTCTGGAAGGTCAGGGAGACGGTCTGTCCGGCGAAGGACTGGATCATGGTGTGCGGCACCAGAACGCCATCGACATTCTTGTAATCCTTAGTGGTGCTCTCCACGGCGATTTCGCCCATGGCGGTCTTCATTTTTAGCAGTGCCTTGACGAGGAACCCGGTTTTTATACTGTAGAACTGAGTGCTGGGCTGACCCTTGTGGGGCGTGGCCAAGACTTTGTAGCAGGGTTCGCCCTCGACCGTTTCCGTGCCCTGGGTCTGCACCTCTTTGAATTCTTCCTTCCAATTTTCGGTATGGAAGCGGGCCGACTGCTCCGTAGCGTCCTTCTCTTCACCAGTCTTGATCTGAGGGCCTTGCATGGCGCTAAACGACCAGGCGGTCTTGCCATCGAAACCTTCCAGCATCTTGCCGAAATTCGGCAGATCGGTTTCGCTAAGGCTGAGGTTGGGCTCGGCTCTGTAGATGGTGAGAGCCCCTTTCAGTCCCACGGCCGCCATTTCCATGGTGCCTTTCATGACCTGGGTGCGTTTCCCAGCATGAGCAGCCTTTCCTCCCGTGACCTGAATGAAACGTTCCATCACGGCTTCGCCTTTGGGGAGATCCTGGGCCAACAAGGCCGAGGGCAGGATCAGGGCGGTGGCAAGCAGGGTTCGGTGCATGGTGTCTCCTAGTTAGCGGGCCGCTGGATCCAAGCCAGGGCGCGGTCAAGCGTTGGGTCTTTCCCCATTAGCAGCTCCCGCTGCGTGGGACGAACTTCTTCGTCTGGCGTAACACCGCGTCCTTCCAGGGGTTGGCCACCTTCGGAAATGTAATTGGCGATGGCGTACTGGAAGCCATCACCGTTGGGCAAGCGTTCGAACACCGAAGGCAAGGCAGCGCCCGCCGAGCGACCGCCAAAGACACGAGCACGGTGAATGTCTTGCATGCCACCGGCGAAAATCTCGGAGGTGGAACCCGAACAGCCATCCACCAGAATGGCCAAGGGGCCTGCGAAGGCCGAAGGTCGTGGGAAGACCACAAAGTTCAGCGTGGTGCCCCGCATGATCATGGTGCCGAGCTTCAGGTCCGCCTTGTCCGTGAACCAGCCCGCAGCCCCCATAGCCATGCCGCCAATGCCGCCCGGGTTGCCCCGCAGATCGATGACGAAGCCCTTGAGGGTTCCGGAATCCTTCAGCGAAGCCTGGAAGGCCTCGGCGATGGCCATAGGCTCGAACCAGGCATTGAATTTTAGGTAGCCAATTTGCCCTGGTAGGGTGCGGTGCTCCACCCAGAAGGACATGGAAGGCATATTGCCAAAGGTCACCGTTTTGCCTCGGGGAGCCGTGCGCCCCAGGCGCAGAGTCGTGGATGTTGTCCCGTTCCCAAAGAGCACTTCGACGGTCGTGCCGACTTCTCCATCCAAAAAGGATTGCAGTCGGCGAGAGGCCATCAGATCCAATTGCGTGGAATCCTTGAAGGACGTGGTGATTTTCTGAAGAACCGGGGCGATTTCTTTGCCATCAACCCGAAGCAGTTCCCACCCCCTTTTGACGCCCATCTTTTCGCCTGGCGATCCTGGCTCCAGGTTGGTGACGATGGCCTTGCCTTCGATGAGGCGAAGTTCAACGCCCGAAGTTCCTCCACCCTTCGTTCCTGTTTGAAGATCGGAATAGACTTCGGCAGGCACAATACCGAAGTGCGTCTGTTTCAGCCGATCGAGCATTTCGCCGAGAATCGCTCGAACCTCCGCAGCATTGACTGCCTTTTCCACGCGGGGCCGTAACTCATCGTGCACCTTTTGCCAATCCAAACCGCCCAACTTAGGAT
>JAUYES010000071.1 GCA_030691225.1 Holophaga sp.
GGCAGCTTGGTACGACTCGATAGTCAGCGGATCGGCATCGTTGTCGAACAAGGCGAAAAGGGCCTCCTGTTCCCCATCGTGCGCCTCATCTACGACGCGAAACGCCGGAAAAAGCTCGATCCAATCGATATTGATCTTTCCGACCCCAAGCACGGCGAAGATCACATCCTGAACAACGAACAACCCGAGGATTGGGGCATCAATCCCTTTGACTATCTGACGTTGGATATCGGGGTCTAGGGTCTGTTTTCAAAGTGGGGTGTGGCCGCATCCACTTTAAAAACAGACCCTAAAGCAAGTTCTTCTCTCGCATCCAATCATCGTTGAAGATCGTGCTCAAGTAGCGTGAGGCGCTATCGGCGAAGACGATGGCCATGCGGGCGCCTTCCGGTAACGCTCGCCCCACTTGCAGCGCGGCGTGGATGACGGCGCCACTGGAACCACCCACCAGCAGGCCTTCTTGCCGTGCTAAAGCCCGCGCGGCATGAAAGGCGTCGCGATCCGAAACCTGCACCATGTCATCGATCACCGAAAAATCCGCACACCCGATCAGGAACTCGTCGCCTAGCCCTTCCAGCAGATAGGGCGAGGGTTTGCCGACCTTTCCAGTGTGGAAATACTCCGTAAAAATCGAACCTTCCACATCCACAGCCACGATTTTGATATTCGGATTTTGCTCTTTCAGAAAGCGCCCTACCCCGCCGATGGTGCCTCCGGTGCCCATGCCCGCGACTAGCACATCGATGCGACCGTCCATCTGGTCCCAAATTTCCGGTCCCATGCCCAGGTAGTGAGCATCGTTGTTCTCACGGTTATTGTGCTGGTCCGGAAAGTAGCAACGCGGAAGTTCCTTGGCCAACCTCGGCGTGATGTTGTTGTAGCTATCGGGGTGTTCGGGCGGCAGGCTCGTATCTACCTTGCGCACATCTACACCCAGGGCCTTCAACTGATCCAGCTTTTCCTTGCTGGTGCGATCCCGCACTACCACGGTGAGTTCGTAGCCCTTTTGAATGGCCATCAACGCCAAGCCCATGGCCGTATTGCCTGAGGAATTTTCCAGAATCCGATCGCCGGGTTTCAGCCGACCATCTTTTTCGGCGACTTCCACCAAATGCTTGGCGATTCGATCCTTGCTGCTGCCCATGGGATTGAGGAATTCCAACTTGGCATGCACCTGACAGGGAAGGCCCGCCGTGATCCGATTCAATCGCACCAAGGGCGTGTTGCCGATCACATCGAGAATGTCG
>JAUYES010000081.1 GCA_030691225.1 Holophaga sp.
CACAAAGGGGCTGATCAACGCCGGAATGATGCCGAGCCGAACCTCTGACAAGGCAAAGATGGCGTCGGCTTCGGCCACCACCACATCCGCACAGGCAGCCAGCCCGAAGCCGCCCCCCACGGCCGCACCCTGAACACCGCAAATCACGGGCGCCGGAAAGGCGGCCAGTAAATGGAAAATCGCGCCCAACAGCCGCGCATCGGCAAGATTTTCGTCTCTGGAGTGAGCCGCCTGAGCCTGCATGTAATCGAGATCGGCCCCAGCACAAAAAGCTTTCCCCTCGCCCACCACGAGCAACACGCGAAGCTCACAGGCAGGCAGCGCCGTAAGCTCGAGAAGGGCCTGGGTCAGCTCGGCCACCATGGCCGCATTGAACGCATTACGAAGCTCGGGCCTCGCCAGAACTAATTTTAGAACGCCATGTTCGAGTTGTTCCACGCGCACATGTTCACCACTGAATCCAACGCGCTGAAGCTGAAAACGGCTATTCACACTGCCCTCGATCATCCTTGGTGCCCTCAGTGATTCATTCGTCTCTGGCGATGTAACGTTCAAATCATGGCTTCACGAGTTCGCCGACACACGCCTTATTCTGCGGTTGGATGGTGGCAAGCAACACTTCGGGAATCTCCATTTCACAACGCAAAAGGGCCTGGGATAGGGTCTTGCCCTGGGCATCGATGAAGAGACTCATGGTGCCGCCGCCACCTAAGGCTTCGGCAAGCAGGAAATTCAGCGCCCAGAGATTGGGCACCAGATAGCGCTCGACCTCACCATGGCAAAGCGTCGTGAACCACTTTTTCACCAGGGCCGCCGTGATGTTATCGCGCAACCATACATAGCACTCGGGAGAACGTCCGATAAGGCCAATGTTGGAAGTGTCGCCTTTATCACCGCTGCGCGCGTGGGCGATGGCCATGAGAGGAAGACGCACGATGCGCCCAGCAGCCAGCGTGCCTTCGCACCAGGGATCGAGGGGCGGTTCAGTGATGGCAGGCGTGCCTTGACTGATGGGCCAATCCAGATCGCTGCGCTCACTCACCATGGCCAGATTGCCGGCCTCCATGCTGAAAACCCGCACCCTAGGCCGCGCACAGCCTTGTGGCATCAGCGCTGGCCAATAACTCACCACATCGGAAATGGCGGGAGCCCCACCGGTGACCGCGACTCCCGAAGGCCCGGAAAGAATCATCGAGGGCAGTAGCTTGCGATAGATCTCCAG
>JAUYES010000429.1 GCA_030691225.1 Holophaga sp.
CGACCGCGACAAAGACGCTCGGAGGCTCGGCGCACCAGGGTGCCGATGCTTTCAAAATCCGCGGTCGCGAGCTTATGGCCCACATCATGCTGATAGGCATCGAAGCCAGCCGAAACGGCGATGATATCCGTGGACTTCAGGGTTGCAAGGTGGTCTTCCACCAGCTCAAGGTATTCCTTGGCGGTGGCTGCAAAGGGGTTGAAGACCTCGGCCTGGGGCCAGGAAGCCAGCAGTTTGCGGGTGCCATCGCCGGTGTGGGCGTCGATATCGATTACGAAGGCGCTCCCGATCCGAGATTCGGCACGTAAAACCAATAGAGCCAAAGCGACGTTGTTGAAGGTGCAATGTCCCCACGCTTCGCTTCTCGACGCGTGATGTCCCGGTGGCCGCACGCAGGCAAAGGTGGGTTCTCCGCTGAAGGCCTGTTGCGCCGCCAAGATGGCGCCGCCCGCCGCCAGACACGCCATGGCAAACCGGGGTTCATCCTGGGCGATTTGTTCCAGGTAGGTTGCATCGTGAGCCAGCGACAACTGGTCGTGAGTGGCGGGTGTAGGAGCCAGGGCCACCCAGGCTCCCAAGTTGCTCATGGCTGCCTCCATGCGCCCCGGCATGGCCGCATTATCCTGGGCGTACGAGGAGTCGCAGAATCGCTGATCGAAAACGACTTTCATGGGACCTTCAATCCTGAATGCGGGAATGGCGCACATTGCCTAGGCAGGCCTTAATGTAGGCGATGGGCTCTTGGGTGATGGGGCGACCGTGGCCAGGGAAAATGGTGCGGATCGCGAGGCAGGAAAGCCGTTCCAACGTATCGGCGTAGGCTTGGGAATAGATGCCTTGATGATCGGAAATGCGGTAAAGGGTATCGCCGGAAAACAGGGTGCCGGTGTCGGGCAGAAAAATGCAAATAGAGTCTTCCGAATGACCTGGTGTGTGCAGCAGAGTGGCCATCTGGTCGCCGATTCGGAGCGCCATTCCATCACGAATCGTTTGGTGATGGCGGCCATGGGGAAACCAGGAATAGGTCGTTGGATCAAACTGCTCCTCGATGCCTAACAAGCCGCCGCTGTGATCAAAATGACCGTGGGTTAGGAGGACTTGCTCCACCGCTTTTTTGCCGATGCCCTTGGGTTGGCGAGCCATTTCCTGCAGGAAAAAGGCCAGATTGGCAGGGTCGGTGCTACCCGTATCGATGAGCGTATTGCAGTCCAGGGGCGAGTTGTTTTCACCCAGCACCCAGTACGCCACGCCGGAATAATCGGCGGGATCATCGCGGTGGAGCGGGAGAACGCGCATGGCTCAAGCGACCGGTTTCTGAAAGAGTGGGGTGCCGGGTTCCAACCGTTTGAAGCGTTCCGCAAAGACTTCGGGCATCGCTTGGTTGCCATCCAAGGCTAGATAACCGCCGGGCACCAGTGACTGATAGAACATGTCCAGGACCTTGATTTGATTTTCCGGAGAGAAATGCATCAACACGTTTTTGCAGACAATGAGGCCTTGGCCGGTTTCAGGCGGTACCAGGGTCAGCAGATCGTGCTGGATGTAGCGTACGCGATCCCGAATTTCCTGATTGAGTTCGAATACTTCGGGGTTTTCGGTGGGTTCAAAATAGAGGTCGCGGTGTTCCTGGGGTACCCAAAAAACATCGGTGCGGCTGTACCGACCTTTGCGGATCTGTTCGGCAAATTGCGGAAAGCTACTTTCCTCATAATCCGTGGCGAGGATATCAAGGTTGCGGAAAGGGAAGGGCCGCAGCTTGGAGGCAAACAGAATGGCCAGAGTGAACGGTTCTTCACCGGTGGCGCAACCCGCGTCCCACACCCGAATGGAGCGCCAGTGGGCTAGGGCAGGAATGACAGTTTCGACAATGGCATTCAGGGCATCGGTATCCCTGAAAAAGGAAGTGTAGGCCATGATGCAACTCGACTTTCAGGTAGTGGGAAGGTTTCCCGAACTATGTTCATTCTGCACCGAATAAAACAACCTGATTGCTAACAAGGCACAGCATTGATGTTTTCAAGCTTTAAATTTCGGTCAACTCACCGAGGGCGACCCGGTGGAACACAGGGATTGATGGTTTTCTGGTCCCATGTCCAAAAAGAGTCGATTGGAGTAGCCTGGGTAAACCTTTTGGGTGGCGCTGCTGATGCCTGATTTTGCCAACACTAATCCCGACCCCGCCAATGATCTGGCCGCTTTGCGCCAGCGGGTGGAAGTCCTGGATTTGGTGCTGCGAGAATCCACTGACCCGATTTTTAATATCCTGGAAGATGGCACCTATCAATTCGTAAATCAGGCGTTTTCGAGGGCGTTTCAGCGTGAACCCGAAGACATCATAGGAAAAAAAATCTGGGATATTTTTTCTGCTGAAGAAGCAGAAAAGCGGATGATCGCTGTTCGG
>JAUYES010000089.1 GCA_030691225.1 Holophaga sp.
GCCAGGGCAACTTTGGCTCCATCGATGGTGATAGCCCAGCGGCCATGCGTTATACGGAAGCGCGTCTTTCGCGTCTTGCTGCCGAGATGATGGATGACATCGATCAGGATACGGTCGAGTTTGGTCCCAACTACGACGACAGCATGGAAGAGCCTTTGGTCCTTCCCGCACGTTTTCCAAACCTCCTGGTAAATGGCAGCCAGGGCATCGCCGTGGGTATGGCCACCAGTATTCCGCCCCATAACCTTCGGGAATGCTGCGGCGCACTGATTGCCCTTATTGATGATCCCAAAGCTGGGATGGATGTCCTGATGACTTACGTCAAGGGACCGGACTTCCCGGGTGGCGGCATGATGCTGGGCACAGAGGGTGTGGTCGATGCCTACCGCACGGGTCGAGGTCGCTGCATTGTTCGGGCGAAATCCCATGTCGAGACGGTTCGCGTCAAGAACAAGGGCGAAGTGGAGCAATTGGTCTTTACCGAATTGCCCTACCAGGTGAACAAGGCTGGGCTCATCGAGAAGATCGCCAATCTTGTCTCAGAGAAGAAACTCGATGGCATCGCAGATCTGCGCGATGAATCGGATCGTGAAGGCATCCGCATGGTTGTGGAGCTCAAGCGCAACGAGCCAAGCGATATCGTTTTGAATCAGCTCTACCAACAGACCCAATTGCAGAACAGTTTCCCCATCACCATGTTGACCATCGTTAATGGCCAGCCCAGGGTCTGCACATTAAAGGAAATCCTGGTTGAATTCCTGGGGTTCCGACGTGAGGTGGTGACTCGTCGCACCATGTTCCAGCTCCGCAAGGCCGAAGAGCGCCACCACATATTGTTGGGCCTCAAGATCGCCCTGGATCATTTGGATGCTGTCATCAAGTTGATTCGCGCGGCAAAGAACCCTGAAGAGGCCAAGCAAGGCCTCATGCAGGGGGCTTTCGCCACCGCCGCCGCCCTCAAGAAGGACCCGACCCTCGCGTTGTCCGACAAGCAGGCTCAGGCCATCCTCGATATGCGCCTTCAGCGTTTGACGGGTTTGGAGCGAGAGAAGATCCTCGAAGAGCTGGCTGAAATCGAAAAGACCATCAAACACCTCCAGGCCATTCTGGACGACACAGCGCTTCTAATGAAGGTCATCCGTGAGGAACTGACTGCCGTCTCTGCCCAGTTTGGCAATGACCGTCGTACCGAAATCATGGGCTTCACGGGCGAAATCCGGATGGAAGATGTCGTCCCGGATGATCCCATGGCCATTACGATGTCCAAGGCTGGTTACATCAAGCGTACTGAGCTTTCCACCTACCGTCGGCAGAAGCGTGGCGGCAAGGGTAAGGTGGGGATGAAGACCAAGGACGAAGATTTCGTCGAGCGTCTCTTCCTGACCAAGGCTCACGATACCCTGCTGATCTTCACAGACCGCGGGTATGCCTACGCAATCAAGGTCTACGATATTCCTGAGAGCGGTGCCGCCAACCGTGGCAAGCACATCAAAAACCTCATCAGTCTGAAAGACGACGAAAAGGTCGTGACCCTCATGGCCCTTCGGGAATTCCCCGAGGACAGCCATCTGGTCTTCGCGACCAGCGACGGCACGGTCAAGAAGACGGCCCTGAGTGCCTATTCGAATATCCGGAGCAATGGCCTCATTGCCCTGAATATTGATGAAGGCAATAGCCTTGTGAGTGTGCGCGTCTCCAACGGACAGCAGCAAATCTTGTTGATCAGTGCTCTGGGCAAGGCCATTCGCTTTGCCGAGGAAGATGTCCGAGCCATGGGCCGCACTGCAACGGGTGTCCGTGGCATGCGCCTGAGTTCGGGCGACCATATCGTGGATATGGAAGTGGCTGATCCGCTGCCTGATCTACCGGAAGGTGTTGAGGCTGACGAAAGTACGGCCGAGCACGGAA
>JAUYES010000091.1 GCA_030691225.1 Holophaga sp.
GTCCGTGCCGAGCGTTGGCTGGTAACCGACGGCGGACGGCATGCGCCCGAGCAGCGCGGAGACTTCCGAACCGGCCTGAACGAAACGGAAGATGTTGTCGATGAAGAGCAGCACATCGCGGCCTTCCTGATCACGGAAGTATTCGGCCACGGTGAGGCCGGTGAGAGCCACACGGGCACGGGCGCCGGGAGGTTCGGTCATCTGACCGTAGATGAGGGCCACCTTGGATTCAGGCAAATTATCTTTATCGATGACGCCGGAATCCATCATCTCGTTCCAGAGATCGTTGCCCTCGCGGGTGCGTTCTCCGACACCGGCGAATACAGAGAAGCCGCCGCGCGCCTTGGCAATGTTATTGATGAGTTCCATGATGAGCACGGTCTTGCCCACGCCGGCGCCACCAAAGAGGCCCACCTTGCCGCCCTTGGCGAAGGGCTGCAGCAGATCGATGACCTTGATGCCCGTTTCCAACATTTCCTTGCTGGTGCTGAGTTCGTCAAACTTGGGAGCTTCACGGTGAATAGGCAGGTAGTGGTCCGTCACGATGGGCCCGCGTTCGTCCACGGGATCGCCCACCACATTGATGATGCGGCCCAGTGTTGCGGGGCCTACTGGGGCCAAAATTGGCTTGTCGGTATCGGTCACCAGCTGACCTCGGGTCATGCCGTCGGTGGGCTGCATGGATACACAGCGCACGCGGTTTTCGCCCAAGTGCTGCTGCACCTCAAGCGTGACCTTGGTGGTCTTCCCATCCGCCGTCGCCACGTCGGTGGTGAGTGCGTTGTAGATCTCGGGAAGATGGTTTTCGAACTCGACGTCCACGGCGGGGCCGACGACGGCGATCACGCGGCCTTGTTTTAAGTCGGACATGGGGGGCCTCAAAAAAATGGGTAACCGCGAATTGATTTAAAAAATCAGGATGCTGCGCCAGAAACGATTTCGATGATTTGATTCGTGATCGCGGCCTGGCGAACTTTGTTCATGTTGAGGGTGAGCTTGTCGATCATTTCCTGAGCGTTGGAACTGGCTTTGTCCATGGAGGACATACGTGCTGCATGCTCAGAAGCGCTACTTTCCACCAAGGCACGGTAGATCTCGGACTCGATGAAACGAGGCAGGAGGCTTTCCAGAACACTATTTGGGTCGGGCTCCAGCAAGTGGCTGACTTCCGACTTGGCTTCAGGTGTCGCTTCGAAGGCCATGGGGAATACCTTGATCACCTTCGGGCCCTGGCTGAGAGCGGAATGAAAATAGTTGTGCACGACGTAGAGGGCGTCGATTTCGCCGCGAGCATATTGACCCGTGGCGCTTTCGGCGATCTCCTGAGCAACCTTGAGCAGATCAGGCAGGGCGACTTGGACGAACTCCGTTGCGACAGGATGTTTTTGCTTGCGAGCCCAATCTGAAGCGCGTTTGCCCACAACATCGAGGTGTGCAGCCATGCTGCCTTTTTCGAGGTAAAAAACATCGGCGGCTTTCAGTAAATTGGCGTTGAAGCCACCGCAAAGGCCTTTGTCGCTTGCGACGACGACCACCCGAATCTTTTGCTCTTCCCGGGGAGCGAGAAAGGCCTGAGCCAGTACGGAGGTTGGAACTTCAGATCCAGCCTCGAAGCGAGTCACCACGTTTTCCACGACTTCATGCAGCTTGGTGGCGTAGGGCCGCAATGCCACTAAGCGATCCTGCGATTTCCGCAATTTTACGGCGGAAATCATTTTC
>JAUYES010000105.1 GCA_030691225.1 Holophaga sp.
GAAATGCCGCGCCGATCCCGCACTTCCCCGCGAATGGCTGGCACCGGGGCACGCGTGATGTGCTGATGCTGAGCCCGCTGTTGATAGCGCTCGTGGGAAAAAATTTGCAGCCACACCAGCCGCAACAATATCGCCAAAGCCCACAGGGCCATGGCGCCTAGAATCCAGGGCAAACGCGCTGCGGAAAGATCCTGCGCCTCAGGCTTTCCCAGCAACCGCCGGGGCTGCATGCCACCGTTCAACAAACCCGCAAATGTCACGCGCCTTCCACTCTGGGGCCACGCGGCCCCCTTTCATCCTAGCCTTAGGACCTCTAGTTTTCGAAGGAAGAGACGGGGCGCAATTTGGCCATGCGCTGATCATCAGCAGTGAAGGACCGATGGACGAGGTGGCTCTGGCGCCGGGGCTGCATGCCCGATTCCGTAGCAAAGTTCTGAATGGCCTCATCCCGCTGAAACCGCGAGCGCTCCAGCAGGAGCTTCCGATTGAGCTCTTCTTCGAACTTAATGCGGGCTCGGATATCACTCATCTCGTAGCTCAGGCGGGTTTCCTGGATCTTCAGATAGGCCATGGAAGCCAAGGGCATCGCCAAGGCCAGGGCCAGCAGGATCATGCGCAGGATGCCTTCGCCTTCTACCTGGCGGGCAGGGAGTTGGGGCGTGCGGCGAACAGGGGTCTGAAACGTGTTCATGGAACCCTCGAAAGTTCGTCTCGCAGGCGCTCGCCAATACGCAGGCGGGCGGAGCGGGAGGGGGGATTGGCACGGACTTCATCCTCGGTAGGGGCGATACCGCCGCCGTAGATGAGCCGGAGATGTTTCGGGATGGGTTGAGGCGCCACACGCCCTGGCCCGTCGTGGATACCTGCGAGACGCCGCAGGGTCTGCTTGACGATGCGATCTTCCAAGCTATGAAAACTGATAACGCCGATACGACCGCCTGGCTTCAGGGCCGCCACGGCCTGTTCGATGGCCTTGCTGAGCCCTTCCAATTCGCCATTGACGACGATTCGGATGCCTTGAAAGGTTCGGGTCGCGGGATCAGAAAGGCCTTTACGCTTGGCCGGTTCCCGGGGAATCACGGTGTAGACGGCCTTGGCCAGATCCTGGGTGGTGTGGAGACGATCCTCGGCCAAGGCCTTCAGGATGGCGCGGGCAATAGGACGAGAAGCTCGCTCTTCACCGTATCTGTAAATGGCATCGGCCAGGGTTTCTTCGGTCTGCTCCTGAATCCATTCCAGGGCCGTGAGGCCCTTTTCGGTATCCATGCGCATATCCAGCGGCCCGGCTTCCATGAAACTGAAGCCGCGGGTCTTGTCCTTCAGGTGAAGGGTGGAAATCCCCAAATCCATAAGAACGACATCGAACCCATCTGGAGCCTGCAGGTGACACCAGGCCTGGAAGCCAGGCTCTTCCCAAACGTCTTCGTAGGTACCAGCCACGATCGTCAAGCGAGCATCCTTGCCCAGGCGCTTCTTGGCCAAGACCCGGGCATGAGGGTCGCGATCGACTCCCAGGTAGCGCACATTCGGCTCAGCATCGGAAAGAATGGCTTGGGCGTGACCGCCAAGACCAAGGGTCAGATCCAACACGCGCCCCATGGAGGGCACGGGCAGATTCTCCAACACTTCCTGGAGCAAGACAGGGACATGAACGACATGAGTAGTCATCAGATCCCCAAATCCGCGAGCTGGGCCAGATCCTCAGTCGTAAGAGGTTCTGCCGCCATACGGCGCTCGAAGTGGCCACGGTTCCAAACGGCCAGGTGATCCAATTGGCCCAAAATGGCCACTTCCCCCGTCAACTGGGCGGCTTCGCGCAGGATGGGAGGAATGACAAAACGCCCCTGGGCGTCGGGCTCCACCTCACTGCCGTAATAAGCGGTGAATTCCAGAAGCTTGCGACGGGCCGGATTGGTGCTGGGTAGCTGGGCTAGGCGGGCCTCGAAGGCTTCCCAGACAGGCATGGGGTAGAGGCGAGCGCTCTTGCCATCCAGAGAGGTCAAGTAATGACGGACATTCCCCTGCCCATCGCCTTTGGCGAGGGAGTCGAGATCGGCTTTGAAGGTGGTGGGGAGCTTGAGGCGCCCTTTTTCATCCACCGTCGCCGGAGAATTTCCGCGGAGACGAAGCAACTGTGATGCCTTTCAACTTGGAACCTCGGCGATACTGATGATTCGATTTAGACCACTTTCAGCCAAATCAATCCACTTTGTGCCACTGATGTCCACTTACAAGTGTAGAAATGCATCTTTTGTTCACAAGCCAAAACAAAAGCGAATTTGTCAGTTCTCACCCGCGAGTCTCTGCTTCTCACGCGAATGAGCCTTTTCATTAGCCTTGGGCCCTTGAAGGCCATCAAAAAAGCAGTTTGGGCATATTTTTACTTAGTGAATTTTTCGCTTTTTAAAAATATTTCCCGCTGAGGTGACCCGACACCTCCCGATTTAGGACATCCGCACCATAACTCTCACTGGCGATTGCCCACGATCGGGATGCCCCCTTGGTGGTTTTGCATCGACCTTTCGGATCTCTTGCGGTTTCAGTGCCCTCTAGCTGAAACTGGGATCGGAGGATCCGTTGGCGCGACGCCCCTGCTGTAAGCGTGTTGAAGAAATGCCTGGTGTGAACTATTTCAAGCCCAGGGCAGTTCCTCTGTCCGCCTTGGAAGAAGTCACCCTGTCCATTGAGGAGTTGGAGGCACTCCGGTTGGCCCACAAAGAAGGGCTTTATCAACTGGAAGCATCCGAGCGCATGGGAGTCTCCCGTGCGACCTTTGGCCGAGTCCTGGACGCAGCCCATCGAAAAGTCACAACAGCCTTGGTGGATGGTTGCGCCCTGCGAATTGAAGGCGGCTCATTCTGCATGGTAGGGCCGGGACTTTGTGAACGCTGCCCGGCCAAACTCACTGGCGACAGCATTGGAACGGAATCCGTTTGCGACCACTGCCCAATCCGGAGCAAGCGCGCCGACAGCATCCAACCCTGAGCCATTTGATCGAAGCCTTTAGATGGAAAAAGGGCCCTCGCGATTGAGGGCCCTTTGGCAAGAATCAGCCAAAAGCTACTACCTTTTGGGTCCCTTGCGCGGATCTCCCGGATAGCCCAGAGCCTTCCAGTCCAGAACACTGGCAGCGCTGTGGCAATCTCCGCATTTTAGGGCCTGGCCCTTCGGAACCACCATGTGGTTCACCTTCCAGAACATCTTGGTGTCCGTAAAGGCGACCTTGCCTGTAAAAGGAAGTCCTGCTTCCTTCATGCCGTCAGCGGAGGCCTTGACCCAGTCGAAGTGGTTCCAATAACCGCCGAAGAGCTTGGCGGAGATAAGCATATTGCTCCCGGTATCGTAGGGTTGGCGGCCTTGCATCACCTTGAAGGGAGTGAGCTTCGCGGACTTGTCGGCCCGTTCGCCCTTGGGACGGTTCAGGTAGGTCACCTGACCGGGCTTCATAAGATCGCCCAACAGGTAGCGGTCCACAGAGCCGTTGAACCAGAGGTAGGTGGGACGCACATCCTTTGACCACCGGAAATCACCCTTCATCTTGTCGTACAGGGGCATACCATTGGCATCCTTGCCCACCGGTTGATCCTTACCCGCCGTTGACCAATCCCACCAAACCTTGGTCGGCAGATCCCGTGAGAAGGTGGGAATGTGGCAGGTTTGACAGGCCACCCGCTCCATGTGCTTGTTCAGCATGGGGTTCTTCTTGTGGGGAGCGCCAGCATGGCAGGTGCTGCAATCCAGGATTTGACCACCGCCACTGACCGAAACAGAGAGGGCCTTGCCGGGAATTTGGTGACGCTCGCTCTTGTGGCAAGCGGTGCAGGACATGTTCGGGCCAGCCGCAGCCATATGGACATCTCGCTCCCGAGAGGGCTTGAGCAGGGAACTGTCGAGGTCGCCATGTTTGACATGGTCCCCACCGCCGCCATAGAAGTGGCAGGAACCACAGGTCGCCCGACTGGTCTTACCCACCTTTTTGGCAATGGAATCAAGATCGATAGCCTTCATCAGTTTGCCAGACCCCTTTGGCCATTCCATATCCTGCAGCACGGGGTTGCCTGCAGCCGTAGGGAACTTCTTGTAGGTTCCGGTTGTGTCGTGGCAAACAAGGCAGTCGATGTTTTCGGCCTTGGAGAAATCGAAGGAAGCATCCTTCCAGCCGTAGCCAGCATGACAACTCGTGCAGCGGGCATAGTTGGAAGGCAAGGCAAGGCAGAAGTTGTTAATCGCATTTTTCTTGCCCAGATCCATATCTTTGCCGTTGACCTTCTGGCGCGAGGACCAATTCCAGTGAACCGTCTTCATAAAGTCGTCGGCATGACCTTGATGGCACTCGAGGCAGGCCTTGGTCACCTCCGGGCCTGAGCGGAAGGGCCCGTTAACAAGGCTGGTATGGTCTTGTCCACTCTGGCCCCAGAGCAGCGGTCCAGCCAGCAGGGCGAGGCCGACAAGGGCCCGTTGAAAGGCTTTCAGCAAACACATGTATCCTCCAGAAAGGAGCAGGATTGGGGTGATCCGGGAACTAAGAGGAGCAGAGCGACTACAACAAAATGAGCTTATGCCCACAAATGTCAATCTCAGTAATCCCCCGCTCGACCATTTAGTTTGCTCTGCATGATCCTCAGGATTTCAGCATCCACACCCGCCATGCCATGCTGGGCAAGGCGACCCAAGTTGGCCAGGGAGCTTTCCCCGTTTTCACCTACGATTCCGTCCGTGGCCGGGATTCCAATTCCTGCCAGAGCCAGATTCGCAGATCGAAAAGCAGCATCAACCCCGGTCATCGTTTTCATGGCACACCCAATCTTTGCGCCGTCGCAGATCATACCGGCGACATTTCCCACCATATTTGAGACGGCTAAACCCACCTGATCGGCGTTTCCACCCTCCAAGTGCACAAGGGCAGAGGCAACGCCAATGCCAGCGGCATTAGCCGCACCACAAATGGCAGATAAGGTGCCCAAGTGCCAAGTGGCAGCCGTTGTCATGAGGCAAGCAAACGCGAGAGCCTCCTCAATTTTGTCTTCAGGGTGCCCCGATTCTCGGCCCCAAAGGCTCACAGGAACCGCAACGGTAATGCCTTTGTTGCCTGAACCGGCTAAGGTCATCACCGTCAGGGATTCCCCCGACATGCGGGCAAAGACTCCGGCGCTAACAAGGCGAGAAAGGCGCGTCTGTGAATCCTGTCCCGCCGGGGCGACGAAGCCAGAAGGTAACCGCGACAATCCGTGGCGAGCAATTGCCAGGTTAAGAGTCACTCCCTCCTGGAGTCGCTTCCGGTCCTCTGAATTCAACATCTTGGCGAGGTCCATCAGATCCTTTATCGAGCTCGCTGCCACTTGCTGACGCAGCGAAGGACCCTCCTGCGCCCGGGAACTTGTTTCTGCGCCGCCAACCAAATGGCCATCCTTTTCCAGGCGGGCCAGATGGGAATGTTCTCGTTCCAAAGCGGCCCGGCCGACACCCCTTTCCCTAACAACAGTCACGTCCACCATCAGGCAACTCTGCTGAGCATCCACCTCCACATGGACCCCATGCTGCTCCAAAAGCCTTTTAGCGGTTTCGATCAAGGCGGGATTTGTTCCCTCGAAACTTCGCAATCCAAGGGAAGCATCCGGCAGGTGCGCTCCCAAGGCCAGAGCCCAAAGAATCCCAGTGGCGCGATCCGAATTTGGAAGCCCGACGGCATAACAGTTTTTGTAGGTGCGGGGGTCACACACCAGACGGATTTGGCGGACCTGACCACCACCCTGCTCAGCAGCCAGTGCTGCGGCCCAGGCAACGGCAGCAGGCTCAGTGCAACCAAGCGCGGGCTTCCATTCCGCCGCGAGAAAATCGGTCATGCGCATGGTGTCACTCCCCAGTTAGCCAAATGCCTATTCGCCATCATCCTGCTGCATTGTGGCTTCGCATGCCAGCGGCGCCGAGTGAATGTCACATTACGAGATATAACCTCAATAGGATCAGCCATGGTTCGCGAATGAAACGCAGGGGCCCCGTTGGCGCCACCTGCACCGCCACCGATTACAACAATGCAGCAGGAACGGGACATCGAATCCTTTCTTCTGAGCAAAAAACGAATGCTCAACCTTTTTGCCAATATAACCATTCAAGCGAAATTCAATAACTATGGCAAGGAAATGCGTGGGAGTCGCTCACGACACATGCGATTGTCCTCACGTTTAAGATCATATGCTCACCATTATGAAAATAGTTTGCACGGAGGATCCGACTAGACCCATCCATCCCCTAACGATTCTGGATTCTGAAAACAGGCTCCAAATGAATGCAAAATCCCACACAATCAACCCAGACGCCTTTGCCTAGTCGCAAAGCGGAATGATGCGAGCCAATGCCCGCAGTCGCATCTACGAAATTCAAAGTAATTGAGGAGCCAGATTCAGAGGCATCGAAAAATCCGCTGACCGGATGGATTCCAAACAATATTTTTTGGTCATATGCTCAATAGTTTGCTAAAATACGGACTCACATAAAGTCGCCGACCGAGTTCAAAGATCGCGCTGAGGGGGATGAACGTGCAGAGAACTCATTGTTCGATCCTAGAGACCGTCGGAAAGACTCCCCTGGTGGAACTCAGACAAATCAGCCGAGAAGCCGGGTGCCAGGTCTTTGCCAAACTGGAATTCTTGAATCCCATGGGCAGCATCAAAGACCGCGTCGCACGCTACATGATCGAGGCAGCGGAACGGAACGGGCGCATCAAGCCCGGCGACATGATCCTGGAAAATTCTTCAGGAAATACGGCACTTGGGCTTGCGCTGGTGGCGATTCAGAAGGGCTACCGCCTGAAGGTAGTGGTCCGGGACCGGATCAGCCGGGAAAAGCTGGACCAGCTCAGAGTCCTGGGTGTGGAAGTCCACCTCGCGGATAGCAGCCTGCCACCCGAACATCCCGATAGCTATAACCGCATCACACCCCGCCTAGCGCGGGAAACACCCAACTGCTACTTCCCGGACCAGCACAGCAACCGCGAGAACAACGCAGCCCACTATCACGGCACTGGTCCCGAGATCTGGGAGCAGATGGAGGGCCGCATTGACGCCTTTGTGGCGGGGGCAGGCACGGGCGGGACCATAGGCGGCGTTGGACGCTACCTCAAAGAACGGGATCCCAAAATCCAGGTGATTGCGATCGACCCCATCGGCTCGGTGTTCCATGACCATTTCCGGGGGCACAAGGACTTAGTTTCCGGCCCTTATCTTGTTGAAGGGCTGGGGGACGAGTTCCCCATTGCGACGATGGACTTCGAGATCCTCGACGACATCCTGCAGGTACGAGACCAAGACACCTTTCTGGAAGCTCGGGGCTTGGCTCGAAGCGAAGGATTACTGGTGGGTGGCTCCAGTGGTGCGGCCATCTGGGGTGTTCGCCAAGTAGCCGCCAGACTTGGTCCCAAAGCTCGGATCGCGACGGTATTTCCGGATGGGGCCTCCCGCTACCTCAGCACTGTCTTCAGCGACGACTGGATGAGAGCTCAGGGGTTCCTCGCACCCAAAGCGTAAACAAGATCAGGAGGATCACATGAAGCATCCTGGAATAGTCGCATTCACCCTGCCCTTTTTGCTTGCAGCTCAGGAACCCGCGATTGATAAGGACGCCCTTCGAGGACACCTGGCCTTCCTGTCCGATGACCTGCTGGAGGGCCGCGGCATGGGTCAACGGGGCGGTGACCTAGCCGTGCGGTATTTGGAAACCCAGCTTCGGGTCCTTGGACTCCGGCCCGCCAACGGCGACAGCTACCTCCAGTCAGTAAAATTGGTAAGCATGCATCCCAAGCTTGACGAAAGCCGGATAGTTTTCGAAACACCCAAAGGGCCCCTCGATCTTCAGCTTGGAAAGGATTTCTTCCTCGCCCCCTCTGGCCCGGAAACCCTGACCCAATTGAATGCACCCCTTGTTTTCGTAGGGCATGGAATTTCAGGAAAACCCGGAAGGTGGGACAGCGACAAAGGCCTGGACCTGCGCGGCAAGGTCCTAGTGATGCTCATGGGCGAGCGGATGGATACGAACGCCCATGAGCCGTGCTGTACGCCAACCCACTACCAAGGGCGATGGGTCCACAAGATCGAGGAGGGTCTTCGCCAAGGAGCGGCTGCCGTGCTCATTGTGCACACGCCCATTTCAGCCCGCTACGAGTGGAGCGTGGCCTGCACTGGCTGGAGTGGAGAACGATTCGCCCTGGACACGGGAAGTGGCACATCCATCCTGGGTGGTTTTATCAGTCAGGATGCAGCCCGTAAGCTCTTCATGGCAGTGGGTCGAGATCTGGATGCCTTAACGCGCCGCTCTGAGGACCCAGCTTTTCGTCCGATCGAACTTGGAATTCAAGCCAAGGGAACCGTGCTGAGCAAGGTCAGGCACTTGATCCAATACAACGTAGCTGGCCTGCTGCCAGGCACAGATCCAGCTTTGAAGGATGAATCCGTGGTGTATTCGGCGCACTGGGATCACTTTGGACGGCACAAAGATGGCCGCATCTTTAATGGGGCCGTAGACAATGCCAGTGGTCTTGCCGCGGTTCTAGCCATCGCCCATGCTGCCATCCGTAAGCCCACCCGGCGCAGCCAGTTATTCCTCTTTCTTACCGGTGAAGAGGCCGGTCTACTGGGTGCCACCGCCTACGTTCGCTCACCCCTGCGCCCCATGAGCAAG
This sequence comes from Holophaga sp., assembly GCA_030691225.1. Taxonomy (GTDB): domain Bacteria; phylum Acidobacteriota; class Holophagae; order Holophagales; family Holophagaceae; genus JAYREN01. The sequence goes on from JAUYES010000105.1 coordinate 8,674, forward strand.
ACCGCTGCGGTCCTCAACCTGGAGAGCCTCAATTTCCTGGGTGAAACGAGAGACATCGCGGCCTTGGGGGCTGATTTCAGCGAGCTCGGTGATCATGCCAAGACAGTCGCCGCATCCATGGGTTTGCGCTTTCGCGGATGCGCCCCGGACCCTGCAGGCCTCTACTTTCGAGCCGATCACTTTGCCTTTGTGCGCGGAGGCGTGCCAGCAATCTCCCCGGGGTTCTCGTTGAATGGCGGTTGGGACTACGTTCAGGACCCCAAAGCCTCCCAGCTCAAGGCGGAGGATTGGCTTCGCAATGGGTACCATCAACCCGCCGATCGGTATGATCCCACCTGGAAACTGGATGGAATGGCGCAGCAGACCCAATTCGTCTTTGCATTAGGACAGGTCGTGGCCAATGCTCCCGAAAAACCCAGGTGGCTGAATGGCGTTCCTAATTTCTAAGGCCTCCTTGGCGCCAAGTTCGCACCGGCTGTAAAAGCTGCGGAAACGCCCCTGCAAAGTGTGACCAAGGTTGGATTGACTATTGTGAGCATATGCCCATTATTGATGTAGAGGTATCCCATGACCGCTGCACCCATCCAGAGGATCGCCATCACCAGCGAAGGCCCCACCCTTGCGGATCTGGTAGATCCCCGATTTGGTCGCGCCGGTGGTTTTGTGGTGATAGACCTACAAACCATGGCCACAACCTACGTGGACAATGGCTCCTCCCAGGTCTTGGCCCAGGGGGCTGGCATCCAGGCAGCCGAAAATCTCATCAAGGCAGGTGCTCAGGCCTTGCTGACCGGGCATGTGGGACCCAAAGCCTGGGCCGCACTCCGGGCTACTGGCGTAAAAGTGGTGCAGGGAGTGGAGAACATGACCGTCGGCGAGGCGGTGGCCAAGTTCCAGGCTGGGGCCTTTGCCTTCTCGAATGCCCCCAGCCACTAGGAGGCGATCATGATTGTCGCGATCGCCAGCGGAAAAGGAGGGACGGGTAAAACCACCGTCTCCGCCGCCCTGGCTTCAATCTGGAAACGCCCGGTGTTAGCCGTGGATATGGATGTGGAGGAGCCGAACCTGCATCTCTTCCTGAAACCAGGATCCGTGCGCATCGAGCCGGTCTACTTGGAAGTGCCGGTGCTTGACAAGGCCCTCTGCAAGCTCTGCGGGGCCTGCGCCGAACTATGCCAGTTCAAGGCCATCAGCCTGATGGGTGCCCATCTGCTCATCTTTCCAGACATGTGCCATGGGTGCGGGGGTTGCATGCGCATTTGCCCCGAGGGTGCACTCCAAAAGGGTCAGCGGGAACTGGGCGTAGTCGAGACAGGTATGACTGCCGACGGAATTCCCTGCCTAACCGGCCGCCTTCGCATCGGTGAAGCCATGAGCCCACCGCTCATGGGTAAGGTCCGTCAGCGGATGCAGGCCATGGCCGAGAAAGAGATCCGCGACATCATCATCGACGCCCCTCCGGGTGTGAGTTGCCCAGCCATGACCGCCGTGCAGGATGCGGATGTCATTCTCCTGGTCACGGAACCCACCCCCTTTGGTCTCCATGATCTTCGCTTGGCCTGGCAGGCCTTCCGCCCCCTGGGTAAACCCATGGGCGTTGTCATCAATCGTGCCGGTGTGGGCGATGACCAAGTCCACTCCTTTTGCCAAGAGAAAAATCTACCGCTGTTGGTGGAGATCCCCTTCCGCCGGGATATCGCCGAGCACTATGCCCACGGCGGCATTTTGCCCCAGCTTGATGCAGGCATGAAGGCCACTTTCGAAGAATTGGCGGAGCGACTGGAACGCATGGCCACCGAAGGCGTCGGGGTAAGTCATGCGTGAACTGGTTGTCATCAGCGGCAAGGGCGGTACGGGAAAAACATCGCTGACCGCCGCCTTCGCTCATTTAGCCGAAAAGAATGTACTGTGCGACCTGGATGTGGATGCACCGGACCTCCATCTGATCGCGGAACCCACCCTTCAACGAAGCGGCCCCTTCCTCGCGGGCCATCTGGCTGAAATAGATCCAACCATTTGCACAGGATGCGGCACCTGCAAGGAGGTCTGCGCCTACGGTGCCATCCATCAAGAGGAAGAGCACTTCGTGGTGGATTCGCGCCACTGCGAAGGCTGCAAGGTTTGTGTGGCCCTCTGCCCTGAGCAGGCAATCGACTTCCCGGAACGCCTCTGTGGCACCTGGTACGAGAGCGATACTCGCTTTGGTCCCATGGTTCACGCCCAACTCGACCCCGGTCAGGAAAATTCAGGAAAGCTCGTGACTCTGCTCAAGGCCAAGGCGCGGGAAAGAGCATCCCAGTTGGGCCTGGAACTGATCCTGAGCGACGGGGCACCCGGCATCGGCTGTCCGGTCATTAGTTCGCTCTCCCAGGCGAGCCTTGTGTTGCTTGTCACGGAACCCACCCCCTCGGGCCTCCATGACCTGGAACGCGTGGCGGAACTCTGCCGCACCTTTCGGATTCGCAGTGCGGTCCTCATCAACAAGGCGGATCTAAGCCCAGAATACGAGGCCGCCATCCAGGTCTTCTGCCAAGCCCGAGAGATTCCCGTAGTCGGAAGCCTGCCCCACGATTCCGCAGTGACCAAGGCCATGGTCCGCGGACAAGCCGTCACCGAAGGCCCTGACACTCCCTTCGGAACCAAGGTTCGCCAGATCTGGACGGACCTTCAGCCCCTGTTTGAAGCATCGCCCTCTTCCCTTTCTAAGGAGTCCAAATCATGAACCAAGCACGCATTGCCATCCCCTCCACCCTTCCCGGCGGTCTCGAAGCCAGTGTGGGAGCTCACTTCGGCCACTGCGATCTCTACACGGTAGTGGATATCAAGGATGGTCAGATTTCGGCGGTAAGTACCTTGCCGAATGTCCCCCACCAACAGGGTGGCTGCCTAGCACCCGTGAACCACCTGGCCCAGAACGGGGTCACCGTGCTCATCTCCGGTGGGATGGGGCTGCGTCCCCTCATGGGCTTCAACCAGGCGGGGATCGAGGTCTACCGGGGCGCCGAGGCTCCCAGCGTGGACGCCGCGGTCAAATCCTACCTCAGCGGTGATCTCCAGCGCTTCACCCGCGATCACACCTGCGGCGGTGGGCAGCACGGTGAAGGACACCAGCACTAGGAGATGCAGGATTACCCCTCACACCAAGCACGGAGCTAGACCCATGAACGTAGCAATGATCACGGTCCGGGAAAACCAGTTGGCAGCCTTCCGAGATGAACTGGAACGGCGGAGTGCTCGAGTGGAAAGTTTTGCGGATGGTTGGAGTTTTCTTCAAGCAGCGCGCTCCCGAACCTGGGAACTCGTGATTGTGGATGGGCTTTCCCTGGCTTTCCCTGACCTGATCGAAAAGCTGCTGGAAATCAATGCCAGCATCAACACGGCTGTCATTACTGATCTTGCCCACCAGGCCTTTCACGACGCCGGGGAAGGCTTAGGCATCCTCTGTTGTTTGCCCGCCAAGCCAGGCGCAGCGGAGGTAGAACCCTTGCTGGAAAAGCTCCAAGCCGTGGGCGGATTGGATCCAGTAATTGAGACGGCCCAAGGTCACCTTGATGCGCTAAGGACCAAACACCACCCGCGTTGCGTCGTCTGCTGGGACCGTCATCCCTTCGGACTGAAAGTAGATTTCCGCGTGACCGGAGAGCACACCGTGGAAGGCACCTTTGGTTGCGGCAAGTTTTACGAAGGCTACGAGAATGTTCTCCACGGCGGGATTGTCTCCACCCTGCTGGATGGCGCCATGGCGAGTTGTATCCTGGCTAAGGGACGGGAGGCGTATACGGTGGATCTCCGAGTGCGCTATCGGACTGCGGTAGAAACGGGCGTTCCCGCCACGATCCGCGCTGAATGGGTGAGTGGATCAGGCCCAGTCCATCTCCTTCACGCCACCCTCGAACAGGCCGGGAAAGTCCGCGCTAGCGCGAGGGCCAAATTTTTTGAAGGCAAACCGAACCAGCCCAGCCAACCCATGCCTGGGAATGCTGGCATTCGAGCCCTGCTTAGCCAAGCACGCAAGCGTCTCGTCTAAACCTTTGAGGGGGACCGCCCGGCCGCAACGCGCCCGCTGCGTACCCCTCAGGCACCCCACGATGTGACCAGGCCAAGCCCGCTCACACCGTCCGCGCAAGGAGCATCCATGGATACCCGCAACAAAGGTTTCAACACCAAGCTTGTTCACGCAGGCATCCGTGAGGACGCGCATGGCAGCGTGGTCACGCCCATCTACCAGACTTCCACCTTCGCTTTTCGCAACGCCCAGCAGGGCGCAAACCGCTTTGCGGGCACAGAGGATGGCTACATCTACACGC
>JAUYES010000107.1 GCA_030691225.1 Holophaga sp.
TCGGAGGACTTGAACAGATGGGCGCGCATAGGGTGACTCCTGCGGATGGGATGCTAGCGCCGCCTTGTACCGTCAAGGGCAGATAGGTTCCGAAAGAATTTACTCTCCGGTGTTTGAACGGAAATAATGGAAGAATCTTAAGTTGAGTGCCGGAGCTTCCATGTTTAACACGCCCCACCCGCTTTCCTACATCGATTCGATCCAAACCTTCCTGCGGGAGGATTGGGGCACCCAGGACTGGACCACGGCCTCGGTGCCGGATCGTCCCATGGCTGCCCGGGTGGTGGCTAAGCAAGACTTGGTAATCGCTGGGCTCACCGTGGCTGAACAAGTCTTCCGGGCGGTGGATCCTTCCGTTGTCGTGAATTACCTGGTTGCCGATGGGGATCGGTTGGCCCGGGGTGCCGAAGTCATGCACATTCAGGGCTCGAGCCACGGAATCCTCATGGCTGAACGGGTGATGTTGAATCTGCTGCAACGGCTTTCAGGCACGGCCACCCTAACCCGCGCCTTTGTGGATGTCATCGAAGGTACCGGGGCGCGGATCTTGGATACCCGCAAGACCACACCCGGGCTCAAGCTATTGGAAAAATGGGCGGTGCGTTGCGGAGGTGGTTTCAACCACCGGCTGACCTTGGGGGATGGTGTGCTGCTCAAGGAAAACCATATTGCTGCGGCCGGTGGCATTGCTGCCGCGGTCGAAGCCGCGCGGCGCGTGTCGCCGAACCTCCTGAAGATTGAGGTGGAGGCCGAGACCCTGGCCCAGGTCGCAGAATGTCTGGCCCTGCCGGAAGTGGACGGCATTCTGCTGGATAACATGACCCTCGAGGCCCTGCGCGAAGCCGTGCAGTTGCGCCAAGCCTCTGGCCGCCGTGTGTTTTTGGAAGCGAGTGGCAACCTCGATCTGAGCCGGGCTCGGTCCGTGGCGGAAACGGGCCTGGATTTTCTCAGCGTGGGCGCACTAACGCACAGCGCCCCATCGGCGGATCTCAGCCTGCGGATGGACTAGGCGGATCTATTCCCAGCGCGTGCGATTCAACCAGACCATGACTTCGTGGCCCTGGTCATCCTTACCC
>JAUYES010000130.1 GCA_030691225.1 Holophaga sp.
AGCAGCGCAGAGGAAACGACAACGGCGGCAGCCGCACCCACCCCGGCCACGGCCAGCACAGGCTTGATGCCGAGCCACAGTCCTACTCCGAGGACTCCGACCCAGACGGCGATGGGGATGGCCGCCATTTTCGGTTTCTCCAGGCTTCCGCGCCAGCCGAACCAGGGGGCCACGGCCAGCAGCATGGCCAAGCCGGTGAACAGCGGCAGGCAGATGGTATTGTAGAAGCCCTTGGTCATGCCCATGGGCTTGGGTTCCCACAACTGGCTGATGACGGGCCAGATGGTGCCGAGGAGGACGATGCCTCCGAGGGCAATGAAGAGCCAGACGGACACCACGATCAGGCCCTGTCTGCTACCCATCTCTGGCAAGGCCGGGGCGCTTCCGCGCGGCATGGCCGCAATGACCGCCAGGCTGAGCGCCATGCCGAACGCGATGGACAGGATGAGGGGGCGGCCCACGCTGCCCGAGCCAAACGCGTGCAGAGACTCCACCACGCCGCTTCGCACGAGGTAGGTGGCGAAAAGGCAGAGCAGCAGGGTCAGACAGGCCAGAAAGACATTGGTGCGCGGCAGCGTGCCGAAGAGGCTTTCCAACAGCGACGTGTGCAGGAGCGCCGTGGCCGCGAACCAGGGGATGAGGGAGGCATTTTCAACCGGGTCCCAGGCCCAGTAGCCGCCCCAGCCCAATTCCATGTACGCCCACCAGCCGCCCAGCAGGATGCCGGACGTGAGGAAGGCCCAGGAGAACAGGGTCCAATTGTGGGCCGTGTTCACCCAGGGCTTGCGCTCCCCGGAAAGAGAAAACGCCAGGGCGAGGCAGGCGGGGATGGTGAATCCTGCGTAGCCGAAGAACAGCAATGGTGGGTGCAGCGCCATCCCGATGTTCCGCAACAACGGGTTGAGGCCCTGTCCGTCCGCAGGCGGATTGGCCAGCGCAACGAAGGGGTTGCTCATGCAGGTGAGCAGAAGCAGGAAGAACGCTTGGATGGGCAGGTAGAACATCCAGAAATAGAGGCGCGTCTTTGGGGAGAGCTCCTTGTAGGACTTCGAGTAGAGGAAAGCCACGACCGCCAGGCCCATGGTCAGCGCCCAGAAGAGCAGCGAGCCTTCCTGGCCCGCCCAGAAGGCCGCGATGGTGTAGAGCAGGGGCAGGGACGTGTCCGTGAACTTCGCCACATAGGCCAGCGAGAAGTCATGCCCGATCAAGGCCCGGAGCAGCATGGTCGAGGCCAGGATCAGGAGCAGGACCGTGATCAGGTGCGCCCGCTCCAGCCACGATGCGGTTTTGTCCTGGCCAGACCACGCCTCTATGCAGGCGAAACCTGCGGCTGCGATCGAGATGAGCAGGGCGAGAAGCATGGCCCAGTGTGCTGCGAAATACATGACACCTCCAACGGTTCAGATAAGGGGAATGGTCTCGTGGGCATCAACCCTTCCGTCAGCAGCGCAACTACCCAGGCGCGGCTTCAGGACCTCAAAAAGGGGCGGACCACGATGGCCCGCCCCAGGGCAGGGGGAGGAGGAGATATGTTCTACCAGCCGCTCATGTGCGTGCCGCCAGAGTTCATGCCACCGGCGTGCATGGCGTTCATGCCCATGCCGCCCATCATATTCCCGTGGCCATTGCCACCCATCGCACCCATGTGCATGCCGCCCATGCCCATGCCGGAGGCGGGGACGCCTTCCTTAACCAGCTGCTTGCGCAGGTTCACCTGGGCGTTGTAGAGCTTGGCGTTCAGGTCGCCGATTTCCTTGGTCAGGGCCGGGATCTTGCCACTGTCGGCGGCTCCACCGTAGAGCAG
>JAUYES010000132.1 GCA_030691225.1 Holophaga sp.
AGGTAAAGAAATAATTGTCGCTGCGTTTCGTGATTTCGACGATGGCGGTTCCATCCGGCTCGTACCTGTCGCCCGAAACATGAAGTCCGGCTCTCGCTCTGATGATCTTCTCCTTGGCGCCAGGATGGCGATCTCTCCGGAGGACCGGACGCCTTGAATCATCCTAGATCGAAGCATGCCTATCCGGTTGACGCCCAAGGGTCTACTTGGGAGCATAAGGGTGTTTCCATCCGCCCTCATACAAGGCTTGATACGTCGGCCCAGCCACCCGCACGCTGATACCGAGCACCGAGTTCACGGCCGTCATCGGGTAGAAGCGCCGGTTGAACCGGAATACGAATTCGTTGAGGTACGCCTGGAGGTGCTGCTGGCTTACGCCATGGTGAGTCCCACCGAGCCATGTCTTCAGATTCGAGAAGACCAAGTGGACCATCGGTAGGACTGCATCCATTTTCTCGTGGTCGCCGCTGATCACAGTGGGCTGATGTTTGTAGCCAAGGGTCGTGAGATTATCGTAACCCTGCCAGCCATCGGACACGATGGTGCTGCCGGGCTCTACGGACGCCTTCACGAAGGCCTCAAGTGCAGGTTTCCCTCGATCCGCCACTCGGGCGAGACGGAGACGGCCGGCGTAGGACTTGCGGTCACCTTTGCGGTGTGGCTTTGCGCGCATTCGAACCTCGACAGCGGCTGCAACCAGCACTTTGTGTGTAACGCCGCGCCCTTCGCCTCGTGTTCGCCCGCCAACAAAGGTCTCGTCAACCTCAACATGACCGTTCGACCCGATTCTTTCCCGCTCAGGCCGGACCATCGCCGCCCGGAGCTTGTGTAGAATCTGGAAGGCTGTCTCGTATCGTTTAATACCCAGTTGACGCTGAAACTGAACGGCCGAAAGTCCTGGGGTATAGCTCGTCACCAAGTATGCGGCCCAAAACCAAACTGGAAGCGCTGTCCGAGTGCCGTGCAAAATCGTGTTCGCTGTAAGGTGCGTGTCGGCCAAGCAATTCCGGCACCGCAAGACCGTCGGCCGATTCGCAAACCGATATGGGTCGCCTACTCCACTACACCGAGGGCAAATGAACCCCTCAGGCCAAACGCAACCGCTCCAAGTACGCTGCGCATGCGGCTTCATCGGGAAACGCCTTCTGGAACTCGGGCAGAGTCTTGGGAAAGGGTCGATTGGACATCTACCCATTCTCTCACTCGCGCGCCTTGGGCGTCAACCGGATAGGCATGGATCGAAGGTACCCCTGCATCAAGCGGGCGGGATGAAGTCAAAAAAGCTCCTCCTGTCCGGGATTGTCCCCTGTCTTGGCCTGCCGTCTTCGCCCTGCCCCGACGGCATCGTTCCCCTCCGCCTTTTTGCGGCGTAGTAGCTGCCTGCGCGCCGCGCGCCTCTCCGAGTCCTCGCTAAATTTCGCTGCCGCGTTGAGGAGTTCGAGCGGCGCGTAGGGTTCCAGTTTTTCCGGGTCCGGCTCGAATTCCTTCCACATCGAATACCAACCCGCAGCGGCTTCGATTTGTCCGTCCTCCATGAGAAGGTCGATCATCGTAGAGATGACGGCTCGGAGCACGCTTCCATGGAAGGCGTCGCGGAAGAGGAGCCCCTGCACGATTCGCAGGGCCTTTTCCCGATCGCCCCCCGTAGCCAGCTCGCGGGCGATATCCAACTGCGTCTGGTAGTATCCTGGGAACCTTGTTCTGAGCTCGAGGCCGAGCACTTTTGCCTCATCGCCCCTGCCC
>JAUYES010000135.1 GCA_030691225.1 Holophaga sp.
CCAGATTGGATCCGTGTTTTACGGTCCCGTGTTGGCGATGTTCGTTCTGGCAACTCTCGCCCCAGGAGTTGGGAATGCGCCCGCAGTGGCGGGCCTGTTGGCGGGCCTTGGGGGAAACCTTCTCCTAGCGCGGTTGGCGCCTGGTCTTTCATGGCTGTGGTGGAATCCGGCGGGGTTCCTTCTGGCCATGGGGGTTGCCCTTGCCCTCAGCCGGTCGTGGCTCCGATGGCCGAAGGTGAACTGGCCTCGACGGGAAGCACTTTTGCTGGTGGGAGCTTTTCTCGTGATTCTCGCCCTGTTAGTCAATTTCTGATTTTCACGGGAGGTGCAGCATGAACGAGCCCCGGATCCTCGCAATGGTCATGGCGGGAGGAGAAGGCACGCGGCTTCACCCTACATCACGAAATAAGTTCCTCGCATTCGCCCTAAGCCTGCTTCTCTGGACCGTCCTGGCCTGGATCGATCTTGCTTTGGGTTTAAAGGTTCGCTTGTCTGAACACTCCAATACCACCTGGACCCATGGCATCTGCAAGGACTGTGCGGAGAAGTTTCAGGGGCATGGTTTTGCCTGAGGTTCGTGAGCACAGGGGCTCGCATCTTGCTCGGAAAGGGTAATGATTCCAATGAACATACTTGATCGAATTTACTTGGGGAACTCACTCCTCACTTGGTTCCTGGCGATTGGCGTGGTGATCCTTGTCCTTGCCTCTCTCCTTGCGATCCGATGGATGATTTTTCACCGGCTCGCTCGTCTAGCCCAAAAAACCGAAACAGAGCTGGACGATCTCATGGTGGAGGTGCTCGGAAATACACGCATATTTTCACTGCTATTTATCGCGTTTTATGCAGGAACTCGCGTCCTTTCCATCACTCCCTTCACGGAGGGTGTTTGTCGGACGGTGCTCGTTCTCGGGCTGTTACTTCAGGCTGCCCTTTGGGCCAACAAGGCTGTTTCCTCCGTTCTGCAGCGATTAATCAAGAAGCGGATGGAGGATGACGCTGCGGGTGCCACGGCCCTTTCGATAACGGGTTTCGCCGCCAAAGTGTCACTCTGGTCAATTTTCCTGCTGCTGGCACTCGACAACATTGGCGTGAACATTACTGGGCTCGTGGCCGGGCTGGGCATCGGGGGGATTGCCGTGGCCTTGGCCCTCCAGAATGTGCTGGGGGATCTTTTCGCCTCCCTCTCCATCGTCCTAGACAAACCCTTCGCCATCGGAGATTTCCTTATCGTGGGGGATTTTCTTGGTACCGTTGAACACATCGGAATCAAGACCACTCGTCTCCGCAGCCTGTCCGGCGAGCAGCTGATCTTCTCCAATACAGATCTCCTCCAGAGTCGAATTCGCAACTTTAAGCGGATGAGTGAACGTCGAGTCGTCTTTTCGCTAAGCGTTACCTACCAGACACCCCATGAGAAGGTCGCCTCCATGGCAACCATGATTCGAAGCCTCATCGAGGCACAGCCTGGGGTACGCTTCGACCGGGCTCATTTTAAAGAATTCGGCGATTCCGCGCTGGTCTTTGAAATTGTGTATTTCCTGCTTGATCCGGACTACAACATCTATATGGACACGCAGCAGGCCATCAACTTGGCACTCTTCCGTCAGTTCGAGACAGAAGGAATCTCCTTCGCCTACCCCACCCAGACTCTGTTTCTGGCCAGGGAAACCCCTGCGCCCAATCCCTAAAACTTGCCTTTTTTTGAGACCGCCCATGCACTGCGATTCCAATCCCGACGATCTGCAGCCTCGAAGGCGCTATGAGGCCATCCAGAGTGTGCATCTGCGGAAATCGGACTATACCCGGGCTGGTTTTAGGTTCACGGAGACCCAGAGGAATAAATTTACGCAACGCATGGCCTTTTCTCTACGGTGAGGAGGAGGCTGCGCCTGGCTGAAGCCTCCTACCAGGGCGGAATTTCAGAACGCAGATTGAATCGGAGATCAGGACATGCGCCTCATTGCCCCAACGGCCTTCAAAGGCACCATGAGCCCCCTCCAAGCGGCGCAGTATCTTGCGGCTCCTGGTGACCGCCTCCTACCCCTGAGCGACGGCGGGGATGGTTTTCTGGAATGCCTACATCAGGGCCTCGGTGGCAGGATCCAGTTTTTCTTGGCAGCGAACCCTTTCGGCAAGGAACGCCCTGTTCCCGTTCTTACTCTTGAAGACGGAACAGTGGTGGTTGAGTGCGCTCAGGTCATCGGACTTGCGGGACTGAAAGTCTTGGACCCCTTGACTGCTTCCAGTCAGGGCCTTGGCAACCTCCTGGCCCAGCTTTCGGATGTGCCAAGGATTTGGATCGGATTGGGCGGGAGTGCCACGGTAGATGCTGGAAAGGATTGGCCGGAGTTACGGTTGCCACCCACCACGGTCTTTTGCGATGTCCTGACGGAC
>JAUYES010000148.1 GCA_030691225.1 Holophaga sp.
TCGCCAGCCGGAGCTGCCTCCTCCTCAGCCGGAGCTGCGGGGGTGACTACCTCCTCGCCCTCTGGGGCGATGATCTCGTTCTCATCCATAGTGATGTTCAGGATGCTCTGTTTCTTGCCTGAGGGGCGAAAAACAAAGCCATCCAATGCTTAGTTGGCTGGCAATTCGACCTGTAGGCTAATTCTAGCAGTCAGGGATGAAAAGGCAATGAATCGCTATTCCTTTTGTGGAAAGTCGTTCATGTCCCAAATAAGGCTCGCGACGTTCCGCGGCTCCCCTTCAAACGGGAGATGGTGGTTGTCAAAGAAGGGCATGCTGTTGCACTCGAGGATGCCGCAGCGGTCCTGCTCCTTCCAGGAGCGGTTCATCTCGCCGATGATGAAATCAAGACCAACAATGGGCGCCTTGAGTACCCGCGCAACCTCCTCAAAGAGCGCAATGTTGTCTGGATGTGTCTCATCCGTGACGTCACAGGTGGTGCCGCCAACACTCCAGTTAATCTTCTGGTGGAGTGATACCTTTCTTCCCTCCTCCGGAACGCTGTCTACGGTGAGGTTCTGCCAACGGAGTTCTTCTTCTGCAAGTGTGTCGAGTTTGAGATGATGAAAGTACGGTCCTTGTCGACCCGGGTGTGTGTTGGCCTCTTCCACGAGTTCCCTAATTGTTCGTGCCCCGTCCCCCACCACATGCGGCTGGTCCCTGCGGAGTGCTGCGGCAAATACGCCGTTAACGACGGTGGCCCGATAGACCGCGCCCACGAGTTCTTCTTCGATAACCACCTTCGGGGCGATTTCCTTTGCAATCTTAAATCCTCGCGCGAGCTCATCCTCATTCATTATATGAAGTACGGTGTGTCGCGACGCAGAGCCAGAAAATGGCTTTGCGATAACCGGCGGGGTAAGTGTCTTGAAGAGCTTCTTTGCTTCCGTGAGGGTTGTTACGGCTCCACCCTTGGCAACCGGGAGTCCGAGTTTTCGAAACTTCTTCTTAAGAATGTCTTTGTTGTCCATCCACGGAACACGCTCAAGGTCTGAGTTCCCGGGGAGCGGAATTCCTTCGTATGCAATCTGGCGGCCGTCAGGGTACCGCGCAACGAAGATGTTGCGCGGAAGATTAAAGAGCCGGAACTCAGCTACCTCAATATCTCGCTTTTTTGCTTCGTTCCAAAGCATGAGTGCCAGAAGCTGGGTGTCGTCGTCTGGGTCAGTAATGCGCTTCGCCCAACCCCAGTCCATCATGCTGTTTAAGATGCGCGGCGTGAGTTTGCGCTCGATACCGTAGACCAGATGCGCAAGCCCGCGGAACAGTGGGTTTGGCTGCGACAGGGGTGCCATAAGCTCGTCGATGACGATACTCACGTAGGTAACCCGGTGAAATATGGCGCCATCCCCGCACTCGGCGCATTCTTTCGGCTTCGGGAGCGGCATAGTGCGAATAGTATAGCCTACCTACGCTCCAGGAGAGAGTTCATGAACGCTTCAGAAAAAATGCGGTATAGTCCCCAGGACTGTTCATTTCAATTCTATGTAAGGGGGAAAATCATGAAGTTCGACGCACAAAAATTC
>JAUYES010000154.1 GCA_030691225.1 Holophaga sp.
CGACATCGAACACCACGAATAGATCGCCCGAGCCGCCGCCGGATCGTCCGGCTTCGCCCTCGCCTTCAAGGCGTAACCTCTGGCCTCGATCAACGCCGGCGGGGATACGGAAGCGCACCTTCTTGCGGCGATGGACACGACCTTCACCGCGGCAGGAGCCGCAGGGGCTTTGGATGGTTTTGCCCCGGCCTTCGCAGCGTGGGCAGACGACATACATCTGCAGGAAACCTTGGCGCATGGCCACCTGGCCATTGCCACGACATTGTGAGCAGGTCTGGGGCGAGGTGCCCGTGGCACAGCCGCTGCCGCTGCAAGTCTCGCAGGCCTCCAACCGAGGCACTTCGATTTCCTTGGCATCGACACCAAAGACAGCCTCCTTGAAGGGCACCTTCAGGGTGTATTGAAGATCGGAACCACGCTCCCCGGCGCCGGAACGTCGCCTGCTGCCACCCCCGCCGAAGATATCGCCGAAGATGCCGCCGCCTCCAAAGAAGCTGCCGAAGATATCTTGGAAATCGGTGAACTGGTTGGGATCGAATTGGAAGCCGCCCTGAGTGGGTGCGTCATGGCCGTACTGATCGTAATGGCGTCGTTTTTCGGTGTCGGAAATCGTGGCGTAGGCCTCGGCCGCTTCCTTGAACTTTTCCTCGGCCGCCTTGTTGCCCGGATTTTGATCCGGGTGGTAGGTCATCGCCAATTTGCGGTAGGCCTTCTTGATATCGTCGAGAGAAGCATCCTTCCCTACGCCCAGCACTTCGTAATAGTCGCGTTTAACACCCATTCATCTAGGTTAGCAGAGGAGGGCGCCTACTACCTCAATGGGCCACGGCCTTCATCTTCCAGCGCATTCATCATGGCCTCGCTGGCGGAAAGCACGGCGTTGGTCAGGATCTTTTGCACTTCGATGAGCTTGGCTTCGCAGGATTTTACGCCGGCAATATCCTTGGTGGCCACGGCCTGTCGGGCGGAATTCAAGGTGTCGCGCACCATGGCCTGGTCGTCTTCGGTAAGGAACTTGCCGCACTCGGTGAAGCTCTTGTCGCAGGAGAAAAGCAGGCCTTCGGCAGAGGCGATGTACTTCAATTCGTCGCGCCGCTGTAGATCTGCTTCAGCGTTGGAAGTGGCCTCGCGCACCATGCGTTGAATTTCCAATTCCGAGAGTCCTGAACTGGGCCGGATGCTCATGCTCTGCTCAAGGCCCGTCATCACATCCTTGGCAGAAACCTTGACGATGCCGTTGGAATCGATATCGAAGGCGACTTCGATCTGGGGCACGCCCTTGGGCAAAGGTGGCAGGTTGATGAGATCGAAGCGGCCGAGGCTCTTGTTGAATTCAGAAAGCTCCCGTTCGCCTTGCAGCACGTGGACTTCCACCCTGGCTTGGTTATCCGTGACAGTTGTAAAGGTACGGCTATCCCGAGTGGGGATGGTGGTATTGCGCTGAATGATTTTTACAAATCCGCCGCCCTGGGTCTCGATGCCGATGGAAAGGGGCGTGATATCGAGCAGCACTAGATCCTTGATCTCACCCGTGAGCACTGCGCCTTGAATGGAAGCGCCCTGGGCAATGACCTCGTCGGGGTTGATGTCGCGATTAGGCTCCCGGCCAAAAAATTCTCGGACTTTCTGTTGCACCAAGGGCATGCGCGTTTGACCACCCACCAGGATTACCTGATCGACATCGGAAGCGCTTTTCTGCGCTTCTTTCAGGGCGTCGATGATGGGATCCATGGTGCGATCAACTAGGCTTTGAACCATCGATTCCAGGTCTTCCCGCGTGAGGGTGGCTTCCAAATGCTGCGGACCTGAAGGGCCCTGGGCAATGAATGGGAGACGAATTTCCACCTTGTCCAAGGTGGAAAGTTCGCACTTGGCCTTTTCGGAGCCTTCCTTAAGGCGCTGAAGGGCCATGCGGTCTTTGGTCAGATCGATGCCGGTCTTTTCTTTGAACTGGTCCGCAAGCCATTGCAGGATCGTGTGGTCAAAGTCTTCTCCGCCCAAGAACGTGTCACCGCTGGTGGCGAGCACATCGAAGACGCCATCGTTCATTTCCAAGAGCGTGAAGTCGAAGGTGCCGCCGCCGAGATCGTAAATGGCCAGGATTTCGCGCTTGCCCTTCTTGTCCAGGCCGTAGGCAAGAGCCGCAGCGGTGGGCTCGTTGATGATTCGAACGACGTTCAATCCGGCGATGCGGCCAGCATCCTTGGTGGCTTGACGCTGGGCGTCGTTGAAGTAGGCGGGCACCGTGATGACCGCATCCAGGATTTCTTCGTGGAGGAAGGCTTCGGCGCTCTGTTTTAGATTGCGCAGCACGATGGCACTGACTTCGGGTGGCGCATAATCCCGATCCCCGACGCCCAGCCAGGCATCGCCGTTGGGCGCTTTCACGATGGGAAAGGGCAGGCGGCTAAGGGCTAGTTGGACATTGGGCTGATCGAACTTTTGGCCTATGAGTCGCTTGACGGCGAACAGCGTGCGCTGAGGATTTGTGACCGCTTGGCGTTTGGCAATATGACCCACGAGCACATCGCCGCGTTCGGTGAAGGCCACCACCGAGGGCGTGGTGCGGCTGCCTTCGCGGTTCGGGATGACACGACGTTCGCCGCCTTCCATGACACACGCGCAGCTATTTGTGGTTCCGAGATCAATCCCGATGAGTTTGCCGGGCATAAGAAAACTCCATCTGGTTGAGTTTGATTAGTGGATAACGTTGTTGCTGGGAAGCGCGATGTCGGGATTTTCAGGAAGGTGATTGACGACCACCCGTGCGGGGCGCAGGAGCTGATCGCGCAATTTGTAGCCTGCCTCGAAGATAGCCGCGATGGAACCATCAGGGAGTTGGGGATTGGTAGTCGTGGTCAGGGCTTCCGCAAATTGGGCATCGAAGGGATCGCCGATCTGAACCTGGATGTTTTCAACCCCCATGCGCTTTAGGGAATCAAGAAACTGCTTGTGAATAAGCGCCACGCCGTTTCGGCAATCGTCCACCGACGTGTAGGTTGCCGCGATGCAGCGTTCGAAGTTGTCACTGACCGGGATCAATTCCATCAGGAGCTTACGTTCGGAAAGATCCACCGCCAATTGAATATCTCGGCCCGTGCGATTGCGATAGTTGGCGAAGTCCGCCAGCAGGCGGTGATGCTTATCCATTTGCTCGGATTCTTGCTTCTCCAGTGCGTGAAGCCTTTTGGTCGCATCATCGAGTTCGCGTTCGAGTTCGGCGACGATGCGGTCCATGACATCCGCCGTTGGTCCCGGCTCGGGTGTGGGTGCGGGTTCGGCGGGGCGTGGGGCGCGCCGTCGTTCGGTGGTGTCGGGTGTGATATCGGCTACTTGGTCGGCCAGAGCCTGAAGATCATCCACCTCATCCATGCCGTCTAGGGTGAGATCGACGGTGTGATCCACCTGCGGGGAGATGGGGTCCAGGTGAGGGTCCAGGGGCGTCAAATCAGGGCTTTCGATCATATGGCCAATTGTAGGCCTAGACCGACAGCAAGGAAAGCTTAAGGCGCTGTCACGAAATAACTATGGTGATTGCTGGTGGCCAGCCGCGTGTTCCGACAGATATCTGTTTGTCTCGTTATCGCCAGAGGCGATAACGAGAAGGAGGGCGGCGAAGGGGGATGCGGGACATCCTTCGAGCCGGTCGACGCAGTCGGGCGCGCGGATGGCCACCAGCCCTCCGGGTGCGGGGCGGCGGGGAGGCTCCACCTCCGTGAGCTTGCGAACGGGAGCCGCACATCGTGCGGCGTAAGGTGGAGGGCCTGGCGTTGTCGATGGCCCTTGACATGGAACCACCATGCCTGCGGACCATCTCCTATCCAGGCTTGCCCGGCGCTCTGCACAATCATCATAGTTATTCCGTGACAGCGCCTAAGGGTTAGACATTCCTTGGGCCGCGCTTGGCCAGCTCTTCGGACCACCAAGCCAACCCACCAATGACGCGGTCGTAATCCAGCCGCAGAGGCCCGAAGAACGCGAAGGTCGCGCCTTCTTCGCTGGAAAGCGCAACCGTTCGCATGGCCGTGGCCAGAGGGATGTCAGGCAGAAAGGGATTTTCGGAACCAAGCAGTAGTTTGACTTCCTTGGCGGAGGCTTCGGCAAAAGCATCGAGCAATTTCGCCAAATGGCCATGCCCTTCAAAGGCTTCAACCAGTTCGCGGAAGCGTCGGGAATCCTCAAATTCCGGCATCTTGAGCAATTCTCTAAGCCCGGAGACTACGAGGTGAGGTTGCTCCGCGCTGGTGGCCTGTGTCATTCGTTCGGCAAGATCCGCGAGTCGCTGTTGAATCTGTTGAGCCTCATCGGCCTGACCTTGAAGAGCGGTTAGAAGTTTCTGACGCATCGCGCTAAGCGAAGATCCGGCGAAGTGCATCGTTGCGAAATTGCCAAGCTCCACTAGGGTCGTTGCGTCAAAGCCCCAGATATTTTCCATGACCTGATGTTCCACATCGCCGACGCTACCTACCCAAACCGCCACGAGTCGGCGGGAGCCGAGGGGAACAAATTCCAGGCGAACGAGACGGCTGCTGGCGAGATGAATGGGTAAGGCAATGCAGACACCGCCCATGACTTCGCTGAGGACTCGGCTGGCGTGGCGAATCCAGGCATCTGGATCCTGATCCATGCCCTCGAAGGCGGCGGCTAATTTGGCACCCAAAAGCGGTGCGGGACGCTGGGGGCGCATCCAGTGGTCCACGTAATAGCGATAGGCGCGCTCCGTGGGGATACGTCCGGCGCTAGTGTGCGGCTGGGTTACTAAGGCATCGTCCTCCAGGTCCGCCAGTACATTGCGGATGGTGGCACTGGAGACGGATTCGGGAAAGCGCTTGGCCAGGAGTCGCGAGCCCACGGGCTCTCCATCAAGGAGGTAAGCCTCGATGAGGGATTTCAATACGGTTTCGCTCCGCGGACTTAAGGCTGTCATCGCTCGTGTTGCTGTCATGGGAGGTTCCAGGGGGGCCATATCCCCTAGGAACGTACTATACTTCAGGACATCCAAACCTCAGGAGGGACACATGAAATTAGGTCGTAATTTTCCTGTCTATGCCGGCTTAGGCGCTTTGTTGGTCATCGGGGGCCTTGCTTGCGAGAAAAAAATGAGCCCCGAGGCTCAGCAGGCTCAGGCCTCGGCCTTGAACGCCGATTCCCGAGTGGCCGCTTTGGAAAAGGAGCTGGCGGCCATTAAGGCCGGGAAAATCGCCGACGCCGATGCCGAAGTTGTCTCCAAGGACCATATGAAGGCCATCGAGAAACAGTTGACGGATGCCAAGCGCCAAGCCGAAACCAAGAAAAAGGCGGCTCAGGAACTGGCCACCAAGCCCACCCCAAAAGAGCCCGTCAAAGCTGTTGTGGTAGAGGTTCCTGTGGGCGCAGCCCTGGAAGTCAAGTTGGCTAAGGAACTCAGCACACAGACCGTTCAGGCGGGCGATTCGTGGGAAGGTTCGTTGGCCCAAGACGTGACTGTGGATGGCAAGATCGCCTGGCCTGCAGGCACCGAGGTTCGGGGCGTTGTGAGCCAGAGCACGCCCGCTGGCCGCCTCAGCAGTGGCAATGGCGGCTTGGGCATCAAGCTGACCTTTGTCGGCAATTACGATGTTGAGAGCGGCGTGTATCTCATGAGCGGCACCACTCGCGGAAGCCGCAATGCCAAATACATCGGCGGTGCCGCAGCCTTGGGCGCCTTGGTCGGCATCCTGTCAGACAAGAACAATAAGAATGATCATGCCCTTGGAGGCGCGGCTGTGGGCGCCGCGGCTGGCACCGCCGTGGCAGCCGCCACTGCTGACACTGTGATTAGGATTTCTGCTGAAAAGCCTGTGAGCTTTACGCTTTCGGCACCGGAAAAAGTGACGCTTAAATAGCGAACCTTAGTCCTGCAAAAAAGAGCGCCGTGATCGGCGCTCTTTTTTTCTGATTAACTGGTGAGATGGTCATATCGCGAATTTCGAAAACCCTGCTGCGGGACCGCGTCTTAGCCCTGCTTGTGCTGGCTGCCATGGCCGCACACACCTACCTGAAATACCGCTGGGGCACCATGTCGGAGTTGCTCTGGGGCTGCAATGTGGCCAGCTTTGTCATCATTTTGGGGCTATGGTTCAAGGCTCCACGGTTGGTGGGCGCGGGATTCCTATGGCATATCTGCGTAGGCGAGCCAGGTTATATCTATGGTGTGCTCCAAACAGGCCATACGCATTGGGTGTCGGTGCTGGTGCATAGCCTCCCCACCGTTGCGGCTTTCTTCTCCCTGCGGCGCACCGGCTTACCGCGGACCTCACCCTATTTCGCTTTCCTCATGTTCGTTGCGCTGGTGCCCATCAGCCACTACCTCACGCCCCCACACATGAACATCAATATGGCGCACCAGCGCCTCTGGATCCTCCAAAGGCATTTCCAGGGCAACTGGGATTACCGGTTGGTTTTCAGCGCCTTCATGCTCTCCCTGCTCTGGCTCGGGGATTGGTTGTTTAGCCTCATTCTACGGCGCTCTCCGAGGACCGCATGATCGAAATCGAAATTCTCGAAGCCCTCTGCGAGGCCTGTCGGCAGCTGCATGATCGTAATTTGCTCGCGGCGGGTGATGGCAACCTCAGCGCGCGGTTGCCCGATGGCCGCATTGCCATGACGCCCTCGGGAGTCGCTAAGGCTTGGCTGCG
>JAUYES010000158.1 GCA_030691225.1 Holophaga sp.
CAATCAGGCCGTGATCGAGATGCTGGAAGAGATCCAGATCCAGGGCGATGACGGCAGCCGCTTCCTGGAGCGCGTGAAGCAGAAGGATGGCCACGCCAAGCTGATGGGCTTCGGCCATCGGGTCTACAAGAACTTCGATCCCCGCGCCCAGATCATCAAGAAGGCCTGCGACGCGATGCTGGCCAAGCTGGGCGTCCACGATCCCCTGCTCGATATCGCCAAGAAACTCGAAGAGGCGGCCCTCAGGGATTCCTATTTCATCGACCGCAAGCTCTATCCCACCGTCGATTTCTACAGCGGCATCATCCTGAAGGCCATTGGCATTCCCACCGAGATGTTCACTGTGATCTTTGCCATCGGCCGCATGCCCGGCTGGATCGCCAATTACAAGGAAGTCGCTGAATCCGGTGATAGCCGCATCTACCGCCCCCGCCAGATCTACCAGGGGCCGACCCAGAATCGCTACGTGCCCATCGAACAGCGCTAAACGTTTTTCCGCTAAAAATCCGAGGGTGTGCCCTCGGATTTTTTATAGGTGAAAATATTCTCGACCAAAATGGTATGGTAATGGTTTGTGGGGAGCAATGATGGGCAATTATCCTGAGCATATGGTGGCGCCGCTGCGCGAAGAACTGGTGCAGGCGGGCTTTTCCTCGCTAATGACGCCGGAAGAGGTGGATGGGGCGCTAGGCCGTGCTGGAACGACCCTGTTGGTTCTAAATTCCGTGTGTGGCTGCGCGGCGGGCACGCTGCGTCCTGGCGTGCTCGAAGCTGTTAAGGGTCGCGGGCTGAAGTTTGATCATCTGGTGACCGTGTTTGCAGGCATGGAAACCGAGGCCGTGCGGCGCGTGCGCGAGCATTTCGGAACGCTGGCTCCCTCTTCCCCCAACGCGGCGATCTTCCAGGATGGCAAGCTCGTTTACCACATGGCCCGCAGCATTTTCGAAGGCCATTCGCCAGCCCAGATTGCCGATCAGCTTGAACAGGCGCGCGGCGGGAAGTGAAGCCAAGCCAAGCCTTCCTTTGATCGAGGAATAGCACCATGAAATCGATTCGCCCTTAACGCGCTCAGGGCATAGGTCAGATGTTTTTGCGTTCAACAAGATGAGCATTGCCAAAATGCCATGACGCCCGAACCGGAAAAATCATTAACAGGATGGGCAGGATGAACAGGATTAGGTCCTGGTGAAACCCG
>JAUYES010000168.1 GCA_030691225.1 Holophaga sp.
CGCTCTTGGCACGGATTACCGAAACTATCAAAGCGGAGTCAAGCATCTCCAGGCGCAAGCTCTCTCTCCGCATCTGCGAATGGATGGACTGGCGCAGCCCCAATGGCAAGCTACGAGAGATGACATGCCGTAAAGCCCTGGTTGAGTTACATCGTCGCAAGATCATTGAACTACCCGACTGCGGCAAGGAGTATGCCTTCCGTACTCGTAACGCAACACGCCCTTCAGACTTGCCATCACTGTTCTCAGTCAAGTGTACGTTGGCCGAACTTGGCCCGGTAGAGATGATCCCCATCCTCAGTGCCAGCAGTAAAAATTCTCGAATCTGGAATGCGCTTTTCGATACCCACCACTACCTGAAGAGTGGGCCGCTCTGTGGTGCCCAACTTCGTTATCTCATTTGGCACAAATCCTTTGGTTGGCTCGGCGGATTGAGTTTCAGCTCCTCGGCCTGGCGGATTCGTTGCCGGGATCAGTTCATCGGCTGGGGTGAGGAGGCTCGCAAATACACCCAGCAACTGGTGGTCAACAATAGTCGCTTTCTCATTCTGCCCACGGTTAAGGTGCCTGATCTTGCCTCCCATGTCTTGGCGGAATGCTGTAAGCGACTTGCCGACGACTGGCAAGAACGCTACTCCTATCGCCCCGTGCTTATCGAAACCTTTGTTGAACGTGGTCGCTTTGCCGGTACCTGCTATCGTGCTGCCAATTGGCAGCACGTGGGCTCAACCTCCGGCCGGGGGCGGCAAGGCACCGGCACCACGACCAAGGATGTCTACCTCTATCCTCTTTGCCCTGAATGGAAACAAAGCCTTTGTTCTCTGCCCGATGGCACCCTGTCGACACTCCCTCCTCCACCCCAAAGTGCTCCTGGCGATTGGACTGAAGAAGAGTTCGGCGGTGCAGCGTTGGGGGACAAGCGCCTCGTTGAACGACTAATGCAACTGGGAGACTCCTTCTTTTCGCTGCCCACGGCAAATATCCCTCAAGCCTGCGCCTCGAATGCTGCCGCCAAAGCCGCTTACCGCTTCTTCGATAACGACAGCATCAGCATGGAGGCCATTCTTACCCCGCACTTCGAGGCCACCGAGCAGAGGCTTCGTCAACACGAGCTTGTCCTGGTGGCGCAAGACACGATTTCCCTGAACTACACAAGCCACCCTGGGACGACAGGCATCGGCCCTATCAATACCAAGCAGGACAAAGGCCGTGGCCTCCTGTTGCATGACACCATGGCCTTCACTCGGGAAGGCACACCCCTGGGCCTGTTGGATGTGCAATGCTGGGCCAGAGATCCCGACGAGGCTGGCAAGCGCCATCAGCGTCACAGCAAGGCTATCGAAG
>JAUYES010000171.1 GCA_030691225.1 Holophaga sp.
GGCTCAGCAGGTTTCCGCCCAGATCATGGGCACGGAGAATGCCTTCAAATCCACCACAGGCGACTTGGCCGGACTCAACGATCGTGTGGCCATGGCCAGAGTCGCTGCCGCCGAAAAAGAACTGCGGGAAAAGGTGGCCGCAGACCCAGCGATCAAAGCACTAGCAGGAGAGAGCTGGACCAAGATTGAAGAGGCCCTCCAGGTCACGACATCTCTGTTCAAAGAAATGGGCGCCATCGGCCAGTTGAACCGCGCTGTTGCAGGCATTAAGCGCGCCGGCGACACCCCGCTTACGCCCGCCATGAAGTCCACAACCTTAGCGGCCCTGCAGGGAATTCGAGAAGACCTTGGCACCGAGCATTCCCTCACCAAGACCCTCTTTGCCGGCAAGACCGATGACGAAGTGATGGCCAGCCTGAAGAATGGCCTTCCAGAGGATTTCCAAAAGGCATCCAAGGAGCTGACTCAGCGAAATCAGGCCGCTCAGGCTGTGATTTCCGAGCACCTGGTCCGCATCGCCAAGGCCCGCTTTGCGATTTATGGGACCTCCACCTATCCCGATGCCACCGGCACACTGCGCCTTTCCTACGGTGCCATCGAATCCTATCCCATGGTGGGCACGCTCGCTCAGCCTTTCACGACATTTGCTGGACTCTATGACCGTCACTACAGTTGGGGCGGCAACGAGGCCAAGGCCGAACAAAGTTCCTGGGTCTTGCCCAAACGCTGGCTGGATCGCCGGGACAAATTGAACCTTTTCACGCCCTATAACTACATCACGACCAATGACATCACCGGCGGCAATTCCGGTAGCCCCATCGTGAACCGCAAGGGTGAAGTGATTGGTCTGGCCTTTGATGGCAATATCGATAGCTTGCCCGGACGCTACTACTTTGATGGTCGCGTCAACCGCACGCTCTCCGTGGATACCCGCGCCATCGTGGAAGTGCTCGGCAAGGTCTTCGACGCGCCGCATCTCGTCAAGGAACTCACCGGTAAGTAATTCCAAAACCATTCCTTCTTTGGAGGAAGCATGCGCCTTCCGATTCTGGCAGCCCTTCTCGCCGTCCTTGTTTCGCCAGCCACGCTTCGCTCTGAGGAAGGGATGTGGACCTTCGATAATCTGCCTCTGAAAGCACTGAAGGCGCAGCACGCCTTCGAGCCCGATAAGGCTTGGCTCGACCATTTGCGCCTAGCCTCGGTGCGGCTCTCTGGGGGCAGCGCTTCTTTCGTGAGTGCCGATGGGTTGGTGCTCACCAACCATCACATGGTGCGCGGGAACGTTCAGCGTCTATCCACCCGGGAACGCGATCTGCTCAAGGATGGTTTTGTGGCCGCCACCCGGGAACAGGAATTGAAAGTTCCAGGCTTGGAAGTATTCGTGCTTGTTGCCATGGAGAACATCAGCGAACGGGTGCTACAAGCCGGTCAGGCTGTAAAAACCGAAGCCCAGGCCCTGCGCGCACGAGAGCGGGAAACCCAAAAAGCCCGCGAGGAGTTGCGCACCAAGACTGGCCTCACCGTTGAACCCGTAGCCTTGTACCAGGGCGGCGAAACCTGGCTGTATGTCTATCGCAAGTTCACGGACGTGCGTTTGGTGATGGCGCCCGAGCTTTCTGTGGCGCGCTTCGGCGGCGATCACGACAACTTTACCTACCCAAGGCACCATCTCGATTTTGCCATGGTGCGTGTGTATGAAGGTGGCAAGCCCTATCGGCCCGAAACCTTTCTTCAGTGGAGTGCGGGTGGATTGAAGACCGGCGAATTGGCTCTGGTTTCGGGGCATCCTGGCACCACCAATCGCCTGTGGACCCTGGCGCAAATGGAATATGCCAGAGATTTCGGTACGCCCATGCAGGTCGCAGCCAGCGGGCGTCGACGCGCCATTCTCGAAGCCTTCGCCCAGCGCAGTTTTGAAGCTCGCTCCCAGGTTGGCGGTCAGATCTACGGGATCGATAACGGTCTCAAGGCCACCAAGGGCTACCTCGCAGGTCTGAAGGACGTGGAAGCCATGAAGGCTGTGGCCCGCACGGAAACGGAACTGAAAAAGAAAGTGGCCGCCGACCCCAAGCTCAAGGTCTTGGCGAGTGGTAGCTGGGCTCAGGTACAGAAGGCACTGATCGAATCGCGCAAGCTGGCCCCGGAACTAATGTTAGTGAATGCGCGGGGATCCGAACTTTTGGGCATTGCCCTGCATCTGGTGCGCCTGCCCGTGGAAGTCAGCAAAATCGAAACCACTCGACTTTCCGAGTACAGCAGTGCCGCGCTGGTCCCTCTCAAGACTCGTTTAACTCAGGCCCGGCCAATCCCCTTCAATCCTGAACTCGAAT
>JAUYES010000178.1 GCA_030691225.1 Holophaga sp.
CAACGTGGTCGGAACCCAACGCAAGGTGACAGCTTGTCTCTCAGGCCCAATCTTGTGGAGTTCTGGGGAGAAAAAACTCAACGCGGAGGACTGCGGAGGATCGCCGAGGAAGAATGGTGCATTCCCAGGGGTGAAGGGGAACCAAACCCAGGCCATGGCAATCTCTGCGATCCTCAATCCTTTCTCCGCGGCCTCTCGGCATCGGCTGCGCCGATACGCGAGACGAACAGAAATATCGCGTGGGGCTTTTTCTTAAGTATCCAAACCCTTTGTCTTCGCAAGGTGCCATGTTCATCGGTTCGAACCTAGCCTTGACGGTGGCTTTCCCGCAAATCCGTGAAGAATTACACATTTTTAAATTCGGTTAAACCTGGAACCCATGAAGGGATCCGTATCTTTGGTCATCAAGGTGAAGGCGGTGCCCAGGGCTCCGATGAGCACGATGCGTCTGAGAATGGTGTGGAACATGCTGAAACCTCCAGTCATTCGACGATAGGGCCCGAAGTTCGGTCCTGCTTCGGTACCAGACAAGCGAGTTTTCATTCTCCGTGCTTCGGTCGCAAAGTATCGAGGATGCTGGTATCCACCCAGTAGGCCCCGTTAATGCCATTCCGAGAGCTCATGAAGAAGAGATACTTCCCATCCGGTGTGACCATGGGATCGAGGGCTCCACCCGGCATGTTGAGGGTTGGCCCTAGGTCAATGGCTTCGGTCCAGCAACCATCCTTTTGGTGGAAGCTCACGAAGAGCGCCTGATCGCGGCTGAATAGCAGGTAGCTGCCATCGGGGGCGATGAAGGGCGTCATATCCACTTTGTCGGTGTTGATCCTGGGGCCCAGATTCTCGGCTAGTTGGTATTTCCCTTGCTCGAAGCGGCATACATAGATGTCGTTTTGGCCCTTTCCGCCGGGGGCGCTGGAGGCGAAATAGACATTGCCGACCCTGTCCAGAGAAAACTGCCAATGTTTCTCTTGGGCATTTACGATGGAATCGAAGGGCCTAGCTTCGGACCAGCCCGCCGCCGTGCGCTCCACGTACCAGATGTTTTCGTTGCCTTGGCGCTGTCCTGGCAAGGGCCGTCGGGAAAGGAAAAAAAGGCGTTTCCCGTCGGGTGCAAAGCATGGCACATCGTCGCCCAGAGGCGTTGCGAAGGGCGCAAGGGCAGGGGCTGTCCAGCGACCCTCCACCTGTTTCATGTGCATGAGGACACTCACGGAATAGTGGGCTCCGGGGGCCATCACCATGGGGCTCCAGAAAACTTCACGGCCATCGGGGGAAAAGACGGCGGTGCTGTGAAGGCCCCAGATAGAGGACACGATCCCAGGAGCAAAGAGCTGGGGTGTTTTCCCCGGTGGAGTCTGCCCCAGGTAGTTCCCTCGCAGGAGGGGGAACTGCATGGGCCGGGGATCGACCTTCGCTTCTAGGAGCGCTTTTGTGATCCCGGTGAATCCGTTTTCATTCGCGATGTTTAGGGCGGACTGGCCTGCGATTGTGCGTGCGTTTAAGTCTGCGCCTTTTTGGTGGAGCCAACGGATGACTTCGACTCGCCCATTCCGGGCGGCATAATGGGCGGGAGCCCAGCCATAGCGGTTTTTGCTATTAACATCCAGGCCTTTGGCCACAAGGTCGGTCACGATCTCAACGGCGCCACCTGCTGCGGCATCGTGAAGGTAGGTTCCACCCTTGCCGTTCGACGTGGACGCAAGTCCACCCTGGGCGGTTATGGCGCGGAAGAGTCGCACCAAGCCACGCTCGGTGGCGAAGGCCATCAGCGACTGAACGTGGGCGGCTTCAGAAGGCAGCGCGGCCTTATGGTCCAGTAGCATTTCTACGATTTCTCGTGATCCGCGCATGGCCGCCATCATCAGGGCGCTCCATCCATTTTTGTCGCGGGATTGAATATCCGCTCCTGCCTGGATAAGAGTTTGGGCCACCTCAGGCCCGCCCCGTTCCCGGAC
>JAUYES010000179.1 GCA_030691225.1 Holophaga sp.
AGGAATCCGTTTTTTTGGCCGCCGTAGTGAATAAAGGCTGCCTGCAGACTCGTGTCCACGCGGATTACCCGAGCCTTGTAGATGTTGCCTTTGATTTTTTCGTTATGAACGAATTCGATGTCGAAGTCCGAGAGGATTCCGTCCACCAACGTGGCTACGCGGATTTCTTCGGAATCCGTGGCGTTGATAAGCATTACTTTTTTGGACAATGGAACTCCTGGAAATTGGGCCACGGCGCGTATTCCAACGCATAGCGGACCTTGGAATTAGGATGGGGAAGATGGGAGGTGGGGTGATCCCGGATGTTTCGAAAAGATCCAGAAGCCCTTGGGACTTCACCAGTCTTGCGCGGGTAACCGGCCAGTTCTGGCTTTCAAGGTCATTGTCCCAGGGTCGGGCGCGATGGGCAAGACCAGAGGGTAAGTCCCTCCTGTATTCTGGTCGATGCCGCTGTTTGGTCAGCCCTTGCCTGAGGAGTCTCCATGTCTCACCTTCTTCTGCTGGAAGAGGACGCCGAAATCAGGCTCGGACTCACGCAGCACTTGAACGAAGAGGGTTTTCAGGTCCATGCCTTTTCGACGGGAAAGGAAGCCCTTAGGTTTCTTGCCCAGACCTCGGTCAATTCGCGACGACGGATTGATGCAGCGGTGCTCGATTTGACGCTGCCCCGCACCGACGGCCTCGAAATCTTGCGAGTGATCCGCGTCGATACTCGAACTAGACACCTTCCCGTGCTTCTGGTCACCGGAAGAAATGGTGAAATCGATCTAGTTCTTGCGGAGAACCTCTGGGCCGACGATTACGCCTCCAAGCCGATTTCCAGTCGCGAACTTTTGGCTAGGCTCCGGGCGATTTTGCGCCGCGCATCGTTCCTGGATAAGGAACACAAACCCAGCTTCTTTTCTTTTGGTCCACTCTCGATCGATCTTGAAAGGCATGTTGCCAAAGTCGGGGAAACCGCTCTGGATCTAACCCGGCGCGAATTCGAGCTCCTGGCCTATTTCGTTCAGAATCCCTGCCGAGTGCACAGCCGGGAAAAGATCCTGCACCTAGTTTGGGGACTTGAACACCTGGGCGAAAGCCGCACGATCGATGCCCATGTGCGCCGAGTCAGGGCCAAATTGGGTGAAGCATCAGGCTTGATCGAAACGGTAGTGGGTGCGGGTTATCGGATGGGTGGAGCCGAAGCGTTGCCGCTACCCCCTAGCGACTGAAGCGGCGGAGCATCCTCATATTCCGGCGGTAGGCCGCACCCCGCGTAAAATTGATGGCGACCGGCTTCGGGAAACGGGTGATTGAACTGGCCAGGCTAATGAAGGTACGAACCGTTGTGGCGGCAGAGCGCCCATTCCGGGCGGCGTTGTCGTAATAGACCATTAGTGCGCTGCGCATTAATGATTTCGGCAAATTGAAGAGGCCGTAGGACTCCAGAACATCGTGGTTGATGCGCCGCGTGCCGTCCTGTTCGGTGACGATAAGATCCTCGGGTCTGATTTCCTGGGGCATGGCTCGCTCCTAATGGCTTCCTATCGGCAGGATGGCTTCGAGGATCAAGAATGAAAATTATTTTTGTGGATGAAGCAGAAATTCGAGCCCTGGACATTTTTCGGCGGTGGTGCGTCGCTGCCAGTCGTTTTCGAAGAGGATGGCGGGATTGCCTTCTCCGTCTTCCACTAATTCCCCCCAATATTTGCTTGGCTCGGGCCAGCCACCTTGAATCCAGCGAGCCATTTGGAAGCCACGAGGTTCCAGCAGCACCGAACAGGCGTACTCATCCTTGAGGCGATGCTGAAGCACCTCGAACTGCAAGCGTCCCACGGCACCCAGGATTGGCAGAGGAGCGCCACCCTTGGGCCAGAAAACCTGCACAACGCCTTCCTCTGCAATCTGCTGAATGCCCTTGAGGAAACCCTTGCGGGCACCCGGGTCCGCCAGACGCACGC
>JAUYES010000189.1 GCA_030691225.1 Holophaga sp.
ACCAGGGGCCGGGCTCCGTCCAGACCCAGGCTTCGACTTGGCGCACCATGACGGGATCCATGGTCAGATCCCAGGCCGTCATCACCAGCCCTGCCAAGGTCGCCGTGAGCAGACTCCAGCCCATCCCTTTGGTCACCCCCACCGCCTTTCCCCACACCATCAGGTCGGCGATCATGCGGCTCGGATAGAGCACCATGAAGTAGGCGAAGGGAATCACCACCGGCACCGTTCCCAGGATCTTAGGATTCAAGGCCTCCGTGTAGTAATAGGCTCCAAAGATTCGCCCCGTCTTGGCTCCCAGGTATTCCATGACGAAGGAGATCACTAGGGTCAGGCAGAAGAAGCTGAGGGCCCGTTTCCAGCCCAGCATGTAGACCGCATGCACCGCCACGAGGCTGGAAAACGTGTAGGTCATGGCCTCAAAGGGCAGCTTGTTAAGGTTGATCTGATACCCGAGAACACCCAGAACGCCCACGCCCAGGATGCCCAGGGCCACCCAGAACAGGCGCTCAACCATGGGGTAGACAGTAATCTCGCGCCCCAAATGCAAATCGAAATGCCGGTGCTCGTTCATGCAACCTCCCTACGGTGCTGAAGGCCACGCGCCAGGGCCGCCAGGGCGGCAATGCCCATGGTAAAGGGCGGCAACATCCGCGTTTCAATGGGGGTTCCCACCGCCATTCCCGAAAACCCGATCAGGCCGTAGATGCATACAGGGGCCAAGGCGAAGGCTCGTTTAAAGGGCGGAGGATCGGGCAGATCCCGCTCCAATAACCGGAAGAGCAGCGAAACGATGAAGGTGAGTTCCAACCAACTCAAGTAATTGGCGAAAGGGATTCCCAGAAAGCCAGGCGCGCTCGCGGATTCCCAAACCCAGGCCTTCCATTGCCCGACCATGTATGGATCCAGCGTGAGATCCCAAATGGTCATCGTGAGCGCCGTGGCCAAGGCCATGACCACGATGCGCCCACCGCTCTGCACGCGAGAATGGGGGCTTCCTTCTAGAATCCAATTCACCAGCACATGGCTGGCATAGAGCATCGTGAACCATCCAAAAGGCACCACCGGCGGCACGCCCAAAAATTGCGGTCCGAGCACCGCCGTGTAGTGATAGGGCGTGGCCAGTTGGGTGGACACACTGAGCGCTTCGAGCAGGAAGGTGAGTCCAACGCCCAGCGCGAAGAAGCGCCAAGCTCGTGGCCAGCCCATCAGTAACCAGGCATGGGCGAGGGCTGCCAACCCCATCAGCACATTCCCAAAAATAAGCCCAAACACCGCACCAGGTCGAAGTATCCACAGCCCCCAGGATGTGGCCAGCGCCAGAACCACGACTCCTATGGACCCCCATAAGGTGTGTAAGGGAATCCCGACAAACGTGCGTCCCGGCATTGGCGCATCCTCCTGGGTGAATTGATTTAAGCGAATGTACCATCCCGGCTATGCCGAAAAAACATCCACGAAAAGGAAAAACCGCCCGAAGGCGGCTCTTCCTTTTCGTGGGTGCTTGATTACTTGGTGATCAGGCTGACCTTGTCGATGGCGAAGGACGTTTGCAGAGTGCTATCTTCCGTCGACTTGAAGTTGACACGAACGGTCTTACCTTTGTGGGCGCTTACGTCGAAGGTGCGCAGAGCGTAGCCCGTAGCCTTGTTCAAGTTGCTATAGGTGGCCAGGGTTTGCAGCACCTTTCCGGTGGTGCTAAGAATCTGCACTGCGAGCTTGTCGTACGCAGTGGAGGCAGTGGTTTCCGCCGTATCGATGTGCAGGTAGAAGCTCAGCGTTGCGGAGGTCGCCGTGCTGGGAATGGTCACGCTCTGGTAGAGCGCTTCGGTGCGGGTCTTTCCATCGCCGCCCAGCCAAGCATTCCGGGTGCCTTCGAAGGCGGGTTGGGCGCTCCAGGTACCAATCGCAGCGGTCGTGCCGGTCCAGGGCGTGGTGGCGACTTCGAAGCCACCGTTGGTGATGCGCTCAACGCCGATGATCGTATTGCTCACGGTGAAACCAACGGAAGTGGAGGTGCCAACATTACCGGCAGCGTCGTAGGCTTTGGCTACCAACGTGTGATTGCCATCGGCAAGCGTGGTGGAATCGAAGGTCATGCTGTAGGGGCTAGTGGTATCGGTGCCCTTCAGTGCTCCATCCACGTAGAACTCAACCTTGGTGACTCCCACCAGATCCGTGGCCGTGGCGTTAAAGGTGATGGTCCCGCTGGTGCCGCTCTCGGTGGCGCTGACGGTTGGTGGGGTGGTATCGGTGGCCGTGGTTACGGTCAAGGTGGCAGTGGCGGAGTTAACACTCCCCTGACTGTTGCTGACCGAGACGTAGAAGGTCGCGCCATTGTCGGTGGAGGTGGTTGC
The DNA here is from genome assembly GCA_030691225.1 of Holophaga sp. GTDB lineage: Bacteria > Acidobacteriota > Holophagae > Holophagales > Holophagaceae > JAYREN01. The sequence goes on from JAUYES010000189.1 coordinate 2,358, forward strand.
TGCCGTGGTGTAGCTGGCGGCGGTCGCACCGGAGATCGATGAAGCACCGCGATACCACTGGTACGTGAAGGGCGCCGTGCCGCTGGCGACTACGGAGAACGTAGCGGCTTGTCCGGTGTTCACCGTCAGGCTGGCTGGCTGTGTTGTGATCGTGGGTGCGGAGGCAGTGCCCGTCAGTTGCCAGAATCCGCGTCCGTAGGTGGCCACGCGGACCGTTGCGCCATCGGGTGACACATAGAGATCCGTCACATTAACCAAGGGCAGCCCGTTGCCCCAGCGGGCCCAAGTAGCGCCGCCATCGGCGGAGCGGTAGAGCCCCAGGTGAGTGCCTGCGTACACAATATTTCGATCACTGGGATCGACTTTTACAATGCTCACAGGCACACCGGCGGGGAATCCGCCACCATCGATGGCCGTCCAGGAGCCACCGAAGTTGCCAGACTTCCACAAATGGTTCTTGGTGCCGTCGGGCGCCACGGAGCTTACATACACGGTGTTGTAATCCGTAGGATCAAAGGCTACGGAACTGGTGTAGGAACCGTGATTGGTGAGTGCAGCAGGCGCGGTCCACGAACTTCCACCATTGGCAGTCAGGAAAACCTTGCCGCCGTTCGCAACTAGACCCACCACCTGGCCATTGGATTTGGCAGCAGCGACGTTGCGGATATAGAAGCTCGTGGTCGGCAGCCCGGAAACGCCCATGGCGGTCCAGGTTCCTGCGTAGTTGGTGGACTTGTAGACCTTGGCATTCACGAACGTATAGACCGTGTTGCCGGTGGCATCGGCGGGTCCTTCCGCCAGGCGAGTGATGAACGGAGCCGACGAAGTGTTGTTGCTTTCGGTGATGCCAGAGACTGCCGCGGTGAAGGTAGAACCACCGTTGGTGCTCTTCTGAATGCGGGTGTAGTAGAGGCTACCCAACATTGTGGAACCGCTTACGGGGT
>JAUYES010000204.1 GCA_030691225.1 Holophaga sp.
CCGTGCCCAATGCCGCCGGCACGGAGGCGGCCATCGTGTTCACCCCGCCTTCGGATGTGACCATCGATAAGTGTTGGCTCCTATACCAGGATGCCAAGGTGCCAGTCATGCAGTACCCCATCGTCTTCGAGAACTTCCCAGCCTACGAATTAAAGAAGGACGGCACGATTTGGAAGGCCAATCTGCGACCGGACATGTGGCAAGGAGCGTTCACTTTCGTCTTCAAGTTCCAGATACACGGTCAGGCCGGGGAAAGCCTGCTACCGGGCAACGCCAACGCGACCGACGGCAAGGTATTGCGCTATGCCTTCAGCAACGTAGGCAACGCCCTCGCCCTGATTAACAAACAACTGCCCTGAGCCTCGGCCACCCATTTTCCCTTCCCCGCGCCCCAGCCCCGAAGCTGATCCTGTTCAAATCAACGGTCACCGATGGGTTCGAACGCGTATTCAGTGTGGAAGATCGCACCTTGGCCTTTCTGGCTGAAGTGCTCTGGTCACCGAAAGCAAGCCGCGACTTCGCCCGATTTGAGAAAAATCTCAAAAAACACTCGAGTCGTTTGGATGCACTGGATGTGGGGTATCGACCGCTCGAAGGGCGATAGCTCACCCAGAACCAACGCCATCACTGCGATGTGGACGCTTCGGAACAGCACCTGAAAGGCGTGCGCACCGGGGGTGAGCTTTGGGTTTGTTTTTCACATCCATAAGGAAAATCAGATAGGCCACTCGAAAGGTTGATCTCAGCTTTGGTTTTTTCTTCAGGCACAGCTCCATGCCGGAACACCCGCGGTTCGTGGCTTCCAAAGGTGGCAACCTGCAACCTAAGCGGCAAAACACCACGAAAACAACTACCACCGGAAATGGCTTGGTGGTGACGGCATGCAGGAAGTCGTCCTTTTGTTGATGGCACAAATGCTGCGTTGCCTTAGCAACATTCATTTCGGCTCATACCGCGCAGCGTTTGTTCGTTGCCGGCTGGGTCATCTTGCAGGGGGTTCCCTATCCACTCGAGGCCCCCGACTCACGTACCAGGTGCCTAGAGATCTTCCTCTGATTCCCTCGCCATTCAGCGTTTTGGCCTTTTATTTTTCCTATCCACGGAGGCGAGTTGGATACCAACAATTTCGACGAAGCGATTCAAGAACAAGCAGCCCATGGCGGATACCTGTTGAGAGATGGAAATGGGTTCTGCGTTCTGAATCGCGAGACAGCCCTGGAACGCGGTTGGACGCCCCAGGTTCTGGCAAGCTCCCCTTTCATCGATCCGGGACCACCCGCTCCTCCCGAGTTAACGGCAGATTCAGAGCACCAACCAGCGATTTCCTGGAAAGCAATGGGGCTCTCTATCCCTGTCTATCTCGCGCTAGCCTTCATCACGATCTTTTTCAATCCATGGGCCCTGGAAAAGGGTCTAGAAAAGGGCCTTCCTCTGCCTCCGGGGGAAAAACGAACCACGACCTTGGATCTCAGACTTGACTCACGCGAAGCATTGCCGCGATCCGCCGAGACCAAACCCTCGAAGGAAGCGACGGAAGACTTCTCAAAAAACATCAAGCCCGGCGGGAGTTTTGGATCACGCTTCCTGGCTAAGGAAGACTCGGATTTTCTCACAGCCATTCCGGATCACTCAGGCATGGCAAGCCTTTCCGATCTTGCCCCCACCCCAAATCCATCCCCAGCGGCGATTCAGGTGCCTGCACGCCCCCTCTTCGGCATGGGACTGGGACGGGGGAAGGGTACAGGAGAAGGAGAAGGAGACGGGATCGGCTCAGGAAAAGGAAAAAAAGGGGGGTGGACCCGTGCCCAACTGGCCAAGATGGCAGCCGAAGGGGCCTCCATGGATCCCAAGGATTTCGTGGTCACCCGCATGATCACGCCCCATATGAGCGGAACAGATAGTGGTTTGGGAAGCGTGGTCACCGTGAGATTACTTGTTAGCGCTGAGGGCTTTCCGCTCTTTGCCGAGGCCGTATCTGGGCCTGAGCATCTGCGTGCAGCAGCGGTCCGAGGTGCCCTGCAGTGGGGATTCCGCCTCTCACCCCGCGCCATCGCCAAGGCACCCATTGTCGTGGTCATCAACTTTAAGTGGACGATGTCCTGAGAGCTTTCAGTGAGCCGGTGTCTTCGACAGCATTGCCCTGGCCTTTTTTGCATTTTCTCCTTCAGGGGACAGCTTTAGATATTCGAGTAAATGGCTCCGGGATGCCTGTGTGCGCCCTAATTCCCATTCACATCGAGCGAGCAAGTAGTGGGCTTCTGCAAAACGGGGGTCAAGAGTTAGGGTGCTCTGAAAGAACTGTGCAGCCATCTCCACTTGACCTTCATTGAAGGCTTCCACCCCATGATTGAAAGGAACTACAGGGCTCTTGTTGATGTAGATCTTGTCGATCTTGGCCAACGCAGCCGTGTCCTTCCTGGCTTTCAGAATTTCAACCAAATGCAGGTAGACGACGGTATCCGAGGTGTTCCCCTCAAGCGCTTTCCAGAGCAAGGGTTCGGACTGGGCGAATAGCAGGGAGCGTTTGGCCGGATCCAATTTTCCCATTTCAGCCAAAGCGCACCCGTGGAGGCGCTGGATACCGCTAAGCCTTGCCCTGAAATCAGTTTGCACCGCAGGAGCCAGGCCTTGGGCAAGAGCCTTCTCAAGCTGTCGACCGGCGGACTCAAGAAAGGGCAGTGCCTCCTTGAAACTCCCAGAGATAAATAGCGCCACCCCCTGGTTATGAGCGTCAATAGCGCCCAGAGCTTCCAGCATGCCGCCATATGCGAGGGGCACGGAGGGGTTCTGCGCGGAAAATTCCTCAGGAGTGAGCAACTCGATGTCCTTCATGAGAAGTGCCGCACCGTCGACATCAAGGAGCAGGTCTTTCGGGACACGATTGGGAGCAGTGCAGGTTACTAGGTAGGTATTTGTGCCTGTAAGGAACGTCAATTGAAAGAAACCACGAGAATCTGCGTGGTAGATGCGGTTCCATCCAGTTCCGATCATACGGACCGTGAGGACCGCCCCGGCAATAGGCTTTCCGGCCAGGTCTTTGACTCTTCCCCTGATCTCGGAGGGCTCCAAAGGAATCAATCGGAGCGGAACTATTTCCTGAGTCATCCCCGAGGAACCATGGGTATAGAGGCATACCATTGCGGCGACAGGGATGGCGGATTTCAGATGCCGAAAACAAACCTCCCAGAAGGCACTCAACGGTTTGCGTGGAACACCTGCCCTAACTCGATTCATAGACGTCTCCATCGGTTTTCGGCGGATCCAAGTTCACCTTAATCCTGGCAGATTGACGATGGTTTGAGGCTGCCCCGTTGAAAGGTGCAACTCCAAGCACCATCAGGCATGGAAAACGATGATGGGCCTAGATGCCTTGGCGCTGTTTGATTTTTCCTGTTTGCCCACGGAAGGGCCGTGTGAGGACCATCTGGAGCAATGAGACTGTTGATGGCACAAATGCTGCGTTGCCTCAGCAACATTCATTTCGGCCCATACCACGCAACGTTTGTTCGTGGCCGGCGGGTCATCTTTCGGAGGTTCCCAATCCACTCAAGGTCCCCAACTCACGTACCAGGTGCTTGGAGATCATCCTCTGATTCCCTCGCCGTTCAGCGTGTTGGCCTTTTATTTTTCCTATCCACCCAAAAGCGTTCGATACCGGTGCCACCGCCACTTCGACAACTCTCGACATTGGGCTCTACACATCTAAGGATTAAGGCATGCAACACGAAGGAAATCTCGAAGCGACAGGGACCCCAGCCCTTCCTCCCCCACCCTCTTGGGTAGAACTGACTCAAAGTAAATCCCCACGGCGGTTTTTATCCCTGGGACTTTGCCTCCCCATCTATGGACTTTTGTTGGTCGGGCTCTTTTTGACTGCCCCTTGGCAACACCAACAGAGACTGGGGCAGGAAGCTCGCCTGCAGCCCAACGCCATCGTTCGATTGACCTTGGAGGAAAATTCCTCTGTGGATCCTCCCGTTTTAGTGCCCCGGGCGGATCCGGAATCCCAATTTCCAAACGAACCTGTGGGCGG
>JAUYES010000209.1 GCA_030691225.1 Holophaga sp.
ACCAAACAAAGCCCTGGCGCGTATTTGCGACCATTACGGATATCACCGAACTCAAAGCGGCCCAGGATGGTCATCGATTGGCGGCCCAGCGCCTACAAGGCGTGGTCAACAATACTCAGGCCGTAATCTATCAGTTAGACCCAGAAGGCCGATTCCTGCTTTCCGAAGGGCGCGACTTGGCGACTCTGGGACTGAGCCCTGGGCAGGTTGTGGGACTCTCGGCCCTCGACATGTATCGCGATTACCCAGATACCGTCAAAGCCATTCGGCAGGCCCTTGCGGGAGAGGCAGGGCATGTTGTCTTGGAGGTTAGGGGGTTGTTTTTCGATACCCATCTTTCGCCCGTATTTGACCCTGATGGATTGCTTGAATCCGTCATTGGCGTTTCGACCAATATCACTGAGCGTGTAAAAACCGAACGGGCCCTCCAGGAAAACCAACAAAAGTTCTCACGTCTCTTTGATCTGACGCCGGATCTACTTACCTTGGCGCGCCTTTCCGATGGTGCCTTCCTCGATATCAATCAAGGCTTCGAAAAGGCAACCGGCCATAAACGCTCTGACATTATCGGCCGAAGTGCCATCGAAATTGGGTTGTGGCGTGAACCTGCGGACCGGGAAAAATTGATCCACGCCGTGAGCCAACAGGGTGAATGCCAGGGCATGGAATTTGTTCTGAATAAAAAAGATGGAACACCCTTTCACGTCCTAATTTCGGCCAAGACTCTGGAAATCCAGGGGGAGCCTTGCATTCTGGTCGTAGCCGGAGACATTACGCAACGGGTCAGAACAGAGCAAGCACTTCGCGACAGTGAACGTAATTTTCGAGATCTGATCCACAAGCTTGGTGAGGGTTTCTGCCTTGTGGATGCCGACGAAAAGTTCACCTTCGTTAACCCTGCGGCCGAAGCCATTTTTGGCGTCGGAGAAGGACAACTTCTTGGTCGGAGTCTCCTGGATTTTCTAGATTCCAAGAGTTCCCAGAAAATCCGCAAGCTCATCCTTAAACCAAGGCCCGGCGAAAAAGAAGCCTACGAACTTACAATCCGTCGACCGAATCAGGAAATGCGACAAATCCTCGTCAATGCCACATCCTTGGTGGATGCGAATGGCCGATACGCCGGAGCCAATGGGGTCTTCCAGGACATCACCGAGCGTCGCCAGGCAGAAGATGTTCTACGCCAGACTCAAAAACTTGAAAGCCTCGGCGTCTTGGCGGGTGGCATCGCCCATGATTTCAACAACCTGCTTACCGCCATCTTAGGCAACCTGAACCTCGCCCAGACTCGTATTCCTGAAAACTCGGAAATCCATCCCTTTCTTCAGAATGCTGAAAACACCGTTCTGCGGGCGGCGGATCTGACCAAGCAGATGCTCGCGTACAGTGGCAAAGGCCATTTCGTGGTGACGGTGCACAACCTCAATCTAGTCGTTCAGGAAATGACTCGACTGTTGCAGGTTTCCATCCCCAAAAAGACGGTCCTCCGTTTTCAATTTACTCAAGACGTCCTGTCCATCGAAGCCGATGCAGCCCAGATTCATCAAGTCGTGATGAACCTTGTCACCAATGCTTCCGAGGCCATAGGACAGGAAAAGGGTGCCATCACACTTGCCACGCACCTTGAGGTTTTACAAAAAGGAGAAATCCCTTCCGCGATTCCAGGTGAAACATTGCCCCCAGGGACTTATGCGGTGCTCGAAATCGCCGATACCGGTTGCGGAATGGGACCCAAGATGATCGAACGAATCTTCGATCCATTCTTTTCGACCAAGGCCAGTGGAAGGGGCCTGGGCCTGTCGGCGACACTCGGCATACTGCGGGGTCACAAGGCTGGAATCCGCATCCAGAGTAGAGAAAGCGAGGGTTCCACCATTACGCTCTATTTCCCAATGGTCCAAGAAACTTCGCAGGTCCAAGAAACGGCCAAAGAAAAAATACCGGCCGAATTCACGGGAAAAGCCTTGGTTGTGGATGATGAACCTATGGTTTTGGAGTTCACAAGCCAGGCTCTAGAAACCATGAAATTCCATGTCACCCAGGCGCATGATGGGTTGGAAGCCGTGGAGATTTTTACGAAATCACCTAACTTTTTTGACCTTGTCATCTTGGATCTGACGATGCCACGAATGGACGGGCGCGAAGCTCTGCGGGAAATTCGCCGCCTACGACCCAATACTCCCGTCATCCTTTCTAGTGGATACAGCGATCACGAATTTCTCAAGGATGCCGCATCCGAAAAAGACTTCTTGTTCCTCCAGAAGCCCTATCAACTGAAGGATCTGAAGCAGGCGGTCCGAAATCTTCTACAACCGCACGAGACGTAGCTGGCCTTGCGGAATCCAATCTGGGATCCTCAGCCTTCAGGAGGTACCCATGAACGACCTGGCGCTGCGCGTCCGGGGCATCCGCAAACAATACCCCAAGGTTCTCGCCGTGGCAGGTGTGGACCTCGAGGTCCGTCGGGGCGAAGTCTTCGGCCTTCTGGGACCCAACGGTGCGGGCAAGACCACGACGCTTGAAATGATTGAAGGCCTTACGCCCGCTGACGCTGGTGAAATTGAAATCCTGGGCTTCAACTGGAAGACCCATGGCCAGGAGATCCGCTCCCGCATCGGGGTCCAACTCCAGAGCACCAGCCTCTTCAACAAGATCACACCCC
>JAUYES010000434.1 GCA_030691225.1 Holophaga sp.
CCTCCGTGTTCTCCGTGTCTCCGTGGTGAATCCTTTTCCTGAAAGAGCCCCCATGAAGCAATCCAAACTGCTGATCCAAACCCTGCGCGAAACCCCCAAGGATGCCGATGTCGTGAGCCAGCAGCTCATGATGCGCGCGGGCATGATCCAGAAGCTGGCCGCTGGCATCTACGATTACCTGCCCCTGGCCTTCCGCAGCATCAAGAAATTCGAACAGATCGTTCGCGAAGAACTAGAGAAGGACGGCTGCCAGGAGCTTTTGATGCCCACGGTTCAGCCCGCCGAACTCTGGCAGGAAAGCGGTCGCTGGTCCTTCTATGGCAAGGAATTGCTGCGCTTCAAGGATCGCAAGGGCGGGGATTTCTGCCTTGGACCCACCCACGAAGAAGTGATTACCGACATCGTGCGACGCAACGTGCGCAGCTACAAGCAGCTGCCCATGAACCTCTTTCAGATCCAGGGCAAATTCCGCGACGAGATTCGCCCCCGCTTCGGCCTCATGCGCGGCCGCGAGTTCACCATGAAGGATGGCTACTCCTTCCACGTGGATGACGCCGATGCCGACCGCGAATACTGGGTGATGTTCAACGCCTACAAGCGCATCTTTGGGCGCCTGGGCGTGAAGTTTCGCCCCGTGGAAGCCGACAGTGGCGCCATTGGCGGCAGTTTCACCCACGAGTTCCATGTGCTCGCCGGCAGTGGCGAGGACGCCATCCTGAGCTGCGATGGTTGCGAATACACCTCCAACATCGAGAAGACCGAGGCTCCATGCTTGCCTGTCGGCAATCATGGAAATGGTTTTGAACTGAAAAGGGATCATTTCTGCACGCCCGGCGTCATCGGCCAAGTCGAGCAGGCCGCTGGGATGAAGGATGCCGAGCATAACGGGATGCCGCTGACACAGACCAGCAAGTTCTTCCTGTACAAAGCCTGGATGACTGAAGCCGTTACGCATCCTGATCTTGGCGTGAAAGGCACCAATGTTGAAGGAACCTATAGCGATGTCAGGCATGTTGGGGTTGTCCTTCGCGGAGATCACGAAGTAAACCCCGTAAAAGTCAAAAATCTCCTCGGTGCAAATACGCTTGAATTGGTCGAGCTTAACGAAGCCGAAACCTTCACCGGCGCTAAATCCGGTTTCATGGGCCCCGTGGGGCTAAAGAATGTGGTGATGCTCGTGGATCGCAGCCTGCAAGGTGCGGTGAACCTCACTTGCGGCGCCAACAAAACGGACTACCACCACTTTGGCCTGGACCCCGCTCGCGATCTACCAGGCTGCACCTTCGCCGATATTCGCATGGCCGCCGAAGGCGATTTATGTCCCCGCTGCAACAAGGGCCACTATCAGGCCTTCCGCGGCATCGAAGTGGGTCAGGTCTTCAAGCTTGGCACCAAGTATTCCAAGTCTATGGGCTGCACCTACCTGGACTCTGAAGGCAAGGAATTGCCCATGGTCATGGGCTGCTACGGCATTGGCATCACGCGCACCGTGGCCGCCGTTGTTGAACAGAATTTCGATGCGGACGGAATCATCTGGCCTTGGCCAGTGGCACCGTATCACCTGCATTTGCTGAACCTCGATCCAGCCAGTGCCGAAGTAAACGAAGTCGCCACCAAACTTGAGAAAGACCTGGAAGCCGCTGGCTTCGAAGTGTTGC
>JAUYES010000221.1 GCA_030691225.1 Holophaga sp.
TGCAAGGCGAAACCGGCGTAGTGCAGGAATTAACCCAAGAGGTTTTCCTGAAGTGCCTGCGCCACTGCCAGCGCTTTGAAGAAGGTCGCCCCGTGGCTGCATGGATTTTTACGTTAGCGGCTAATGCAGCTACCGACCATCTGCGTAAACGAGGTCGGGAGCTGCCTTCTCCCGAGTCCTTTGATGCTCCCGACCCTCACCAACCCTCACCCTGGGACCAGGTGGACCACGACCGGAGACTCCGGACGCTCAAGGCTGCGATGGATGGCCTTACGCCCCGGCAGCGTTCCATGGTCTTGGGCTACTACGTCCACGAGCGACCGGTGAAACAAATTGCCGATGACCTTGGCTGCGCCGAGGGCACCGTAAAAGCCACCCTTTTTCAAAGCCTCGCCAAGCTCCGAAAAAACCTGGAAGTGATGCCATGAACCCAGAATCCAAAACCCGCACCCTGACCGACGCCGAGCGCTTCGACCTCCTGGAGCACCCGGAGCTTTGGCCCGATGACCCTGCCATTCAGGCCGAATTGGCTGAATTGCTGGAACTCCATCTCGGCCTGCAAGCCCACGGTAGCGACCTGGGTGCCTCGCTTCAAGTCCTTCGCCCGAAGCGATTTCACCGATCAAGCTGGTTCCTCGCCGCCGCCGCAACGCTGCTCGCCGTAGCTCCGACGACCTATGCGCTTCAGCAAGGACGCGCGCTTCGTCGCCAGGCCCAGGATACCGCTCGCATCGAAGCCAACGCTCAACATAAGGGCCAAAATCGCCTATGGGGCAGCTTCTTCCAGCAATCCTCAGAACTCATTCAGCGCTTCGAACAAAGTCCGCCGCTTTGCAACAAGGACCACGAAGATCGCAACGAAGAGCGCGTGCTCGCCATGGCGCTCCTGGAAGCCAGCCGCCAGCTAGCAGGCCAGACGGCCCCTGTGGCCAACTCACAGGCCGAAATCGCCCGCAACGAATTGCATTTCTGGCTCACGGAACTCTCTCTCGAAGACGGGTGTCTCACCCCAGAGCGAGCTCAGGAATTGCGTCGCCTAGCCAGTACCCAGGATCTTGAAGGCCAAGCGCAGCGCCTCAGCGCACTCCTGAAGGGCGAGGGTTCCTGATGCTGCTTGGGCTGATACTCCTCTTCGCACCGACCGAATCGCCTTCGGACCGCGCGAAAACCGTGGTGCTCACCAGCAAAGAATCCCCTGCGGATGCCTTGCTGAGAGAGGCCAAGGCCCTGCGCTATTCCCAGCGTTTCTTCGAAGCCGCAGCCCTTTACCGGCGTCACCTGAATGAATACCGAACCTCTAGTCGCGCTGCGGAAGCCCGTTTCTGGCTCGCCGCCAGTCTCGAACAAGATCAGCGCTGGGATGAAGCTGCCACCGCCTATACCGACTTTCTTACTCAACATCCCGATGAACGCATGTTGGGCAAGGAAGCTCGCCTGAATCGGGTTCGCTGCTGGGGCATTCGGCAGAACCAAGCACCCGACGCCACACCAGGATTGCTGGCTGCGCTTGGCGATGAGGCTCTTGAAGTGCAGGTTGCTGCAGCCCTCCAACTAGCCAAGACCCGTGATCGCCGGGCCGTGGACACCCTGCAGAAGGGCCTTGGCATCCCCACCCA
>JAUYES010000438.1 GCA_030691225.1 Holophaga sp.
TTGTTTCGCAACTACAGGAAAATCAGGCGATTCAAACGGTGCAACCTCTTTTTGCGAATTCCAACTGCGGAATCCGGGTTGATAAGACAAGGCACTGGAAACGTGCTGGTAGATGAGGTTCCTGCGGATGATGTTGTTGGAATGGGCGATCTTGTTGGCCTCCACCGGAATCGATTGGGCGTCGACCGAAGTGTAGGAGTAGGCCAATCGGTTGTTCTCGACCAGATTCCGCAGGTTGCAGCCCTGCTTGCTGGTGCATAGGTAGAGCAGCCGGTTGCCCCACAGGGCTCCTTGGGCATCGGGCATCCAGGCTTCGTTGTGCAGGTAGTTGTTGCGGGCCACGTTGCGGCTGCCGTTCAAACCCAGCACATGGTGCCCGCCGTGGTAAAGGTGACAGTCCTCGATCAGGTTATGGGAGGTGAAATCGTTCCCCACATTCTCGTCGCCGATTTCCAGCACCACTCCGTAATCGCTGCCCGTGAGGGCCGACCCGTATTTACAAAAGGTGGAATGGTGAAGCCAGTTGTGGCTGGAACCGGCGTGGATCCGGGAGCCATTCCAGGTTTTTCCGCTGCTGTACATCCCTTCAAAACGGCAATCGGCGATTTCGTTGTGGTGGGCGTTTTCCATCAGCAGCTGGTGGTACATGCCTTGAAATTCAAGGCCGCGCACCACGATGTAGGACACCGCATCGAGCACGACTCCGAAACAGCGATTGTCCTGGGGTCTGCCGCAGGTGCTGCCCCGGAACACCACGCGCTCGCCGGGATAATGGGTGTAGGTGATGGGCTCACCGGCTCGCCCGGGTCGGATGGGCATGATCCCCTGTTTTTCCGGGCAGCCGTACCAATCCAACCGGCTGCTGGTGAGGTATTCCCCGGCCCGGATAAACACCGTATCCCCGGCCTGCACGGTCTGGTTGGCCTTATGGATTGTCTTCCAGGGGCTGGTCAGCGTACCCGGGTTGGCATCCAGGCCCCGGGTGCCATCGACATACCAGTCTGTCCCCCAGGCGGGCTGGCTGAGCAAGAGCAGAAAAAGACACATTGCCAATGATTTGAACTTATTCATGGGGTTCTCCCAATTTTTACTTCCGCTAACATCGCACCCGCCGCCGTGCTGATGCGGATCTTGAGGTTGGTGCCGGTGATGGAAGTGCCATTGGCCAACCGCCCCACGGTCCAGGAATAGCTGCCGGTGCTGGCACTCACGCCGCTGGCGATGAGGCCCGCCACGGCGTTGTTTTGCAGCAGTTCGATGACTAGGTTGCCGGTGGTGCCGTTGGGGGTCCAGGTGATGGCCCGCGTCTCGCCACGGCGCCAAAGTTCGCCACCATTGGGGGCGATGATGGTGAGCTTCGGTGTGACTGACCCGTATTCAAAAGCGCCAGAGGCTCCAAGGGCGTGACGCGGCGTGCCACCAAGATCGAAGGGTAGGAGAAACTCCCGGGCCAAGGTAAGCACTGGCGAGGCGGCTGTGGGATGGTAATCGCCATTGCCTGAACCGTCGCCTGAGGTCGAGTGATTGGCTTGGTAATGATAGTAATCGTGGCTTTGCTGGTGCAGCACAAGGGTGGAGAGCCCTGGAAAATCATCATCAAAGCCATTGGCCCCGCAGCCCGTGATGTGGACCTTGGCATTGCCGCTGCAATCGGCGCCATAAAGCACCGGCCAATTGCCGATGCGATGGGTACCAAAGCCAAAGCTGGGGCTCCCAAACACATCGCTCTTGATGTTGTAGTCGTCGAAAGTGTTGTTCTTGACTGACCAGCACACGCGGCTAAGCGGCACATCTTCGGCATCATTGTAAGCACCGTTGTAACGCTGGCCGATGATGGTGTTGTGCCAGAGCAACAGGTTGTTGACATGGTGCCGCGAACTGTCTGCGGCGATGCCCAGGGTGTTCTCATTGCCAGCCTGGCGGCGCTCGAAGACATTCTGCACCACCGCCGCCCCCTGTTGAATGGGGTAGTTGGTGTAGAAGAGCAGTGCGATGGCCGTGGTGACCGTGGTGAGGTGGTTGTAGGCCAGAATTAGATTTTCCGAAGGCGGCTGCGGATCCACGGCATCACGGATATAGCCAGTGGACTGGAAGTGGTTGCCGATCATTGTGTAGATGTTTAGACCGGCGCTAAAGGTCTCGGCGGCAGTGTTGC
>JAUYES010000233.1 GCA_030691225.1 Holophaga sp.
CAGGAAGGGTAATCCTGTCGAATTCGTCTGCACAATGGACAAGGAAAGCTTGTATTGGGACATTTGCTTCGACACTAAGCACTTCGACCTGTTCAAAAACGGTCGGATGTTGAGGGCTCGGCAGCGCTATGACCTGAGCGGCGTTTCTGGGTCTGGGTACAGATTCAAGAAAGCTGTGCTTCAGGCCAAGAAGGCTGAAGCCAGCCATCCTAGTCTTCACCCGGCAGTCCTGGCTCGTGACGAAATTCGCAGCACCGAAAAATTTTCCTCGCAGGAGAAGTTTGTCAAAAAGCTTCCTGATCTCCTCGCACCCGGCTCTAGGGATAAAGCGGTGCGCGCAGTCCGAAAGGGCCTTGCAGAGTTCAAGAAACTCAAGCCGGTGATCGAGATCATGGACGATCGTTTCTTCATGAGACTCGCCAAGAAGGGAGAACCTGACCCTTCCGTGCCGTCCTTTTTCGTAACCCTCGATGCCGTTCAATACCAGGGACTCCTCGGTAAAGAAGGCCAAGCCCAGGGGCTCTACCTGGAGACCGAAATCATCAACGAAATGACCCAAGTCTCATCAAAGCAACTCAGGAACATGCTGACCCTTCTGAACAGCCTTGCGGCGTATCTGAAGGATCAAGGACTGACGCCGTCGAATATCGCTAAATACGAAGCGGGGCTCCAACTGACAGTGTTCTAGGGAACCCTTGAGCGGAGCGCGCACTATGCCCGCAGACTATGCCCGGGACCGACGGCGTCGCCAGGCCTTTTCCAGACTCACGATGGGCAGCACTAGAAGGCTGACCCCCACGGCCTTGGTCCACTCACCCGCGTCCAGAGCCGTGGTGTGGAAAAGCTGCTGGAGGTAAGGAACGTGCACCAAGGCCACCTGGAGGGCCGCGAGGAGTAGGATCCCGCCGTACACCAGGGGGTTGGTGAAGAGTCCCATCTTCCAAAAGCCGTCCTTGAGGCTGCGGCAATTGAGCAGGTAGAAAGCCTGCATGAGGGCCAGGGTGGTGACCGCCAGAGTCTGGGCCTTGCGCATGGCGAGATCCAGATCTAGCCCCTTGGTCTGATTCACCTCCCATAGGAAGAGGCCCAGGGTTCCGGCAGCAAAGAGCGAGCCGGCCAGCAGGGTCCGATAGGCGACGAAGCGACTGAAGAGGGGCTCACCTGGGCGCCGCGGCGGGCGCTCCATGAGGTCGGGCTCCGGGGCCTCGAAGGCAATGGGCAGGGCTAGGGTCACCGTCACCACCAGATTGATCCAGAGGATTTGGACGGGGAGGATTGGGAGCAGAGGGACGCCGTCTCGAAAGGGGAAGAAAAGGACTGCCACCAGGAGGACCATGGCCAACCCGAGGTTGGTAGGCAGGGCAAAGGCCAGGGCCTTCACTAGGTTGTCGTAGACCCGGCGACCCTCCGCCACCGCCGAGCGGATGGAGGCGAAATCGTCATCCAGCAGCACCATGTCCGCCGCCTCCCGGCTCACGGCGGTTCCCGTGATGCCCATGGCCACGCCGATATCGGCGCGCTTCAGGGCCGGGGCGTCATTCACACCATCCCCAGTCATGGCCACCACCTCTCCCTGGGCTTGAAGGGCCTGCACGAGCCTCAACTTATGCTCAGGGCTGACCCGGGCAAAGACATGGGCTTCCCGGGCGATCTGGGCAAAGGCTTCAGGATCGAGGGCGTCTAGCTCCCGGCCCGTAACAGCCGCTCGGGGGCTCTGCAAGCCCAGCTCCCGACCGATGGCCTCGGCGGTGCCGGGATGATCCCCGGTGATCATCTTCACCGTAATACCGGCGCGCCTGCAGTCCGCAATGGCCTGAATGGACTCAGGCCGGGGCGGATCGATCATGCCCTGAAGCCCCAGGAAGGTCAGGTCCTGCACATCGTCATGGGAAACCCGCCCACCCGGGTAGAGGCGCTCTGCCAGGGCGAGCACTCGCATGCCTTGGCCGGCCAGCCGGGCGGCTTCCGCCTGCACCGCTAAAACGTTCAGCGGTGCACCCTGTGCATCCCGGACACAGCGCGTCACTAAAACTTCTGGGGCTCCTTTGGCAAGCAGATGGCGGCCGCCGTCCAGATCATGGAGGGTGGCCATGTATTTGTGCTCGCTCTCGAAGGGGATCACGTCCAGGCGCGGGTGGGTCTCCCGAAGCTCGCGGCTCCGCAGACCAGCACGCTCGGCCGCCACCACCAGGGCGCCTTCGGTGGGATCACCATGCAACACGACCCTGCCCTCTTCCTCCGTAAACGTGGCATCGCTGCATAGGGCTCCGGCTCGAAGGAGGCGCTCCAGATCGGCGGGCAACGCCTCCAGGGCCTGTCCATCTCTCACGAGTCGCCCCGCCGGGGCATAGCCCACACCTTCCACCTGGAACTCGGCTGCCCCGGTCCAGAGAATGCGCACGCTCATCTCGTTGCGCGTTAGAGTCCCGGTCTTGTCCGAGCAGATGATCGTCGTGGAACCGAGGGTCTCCACCGCCGGGAGGCTGCGGATCACCGTACGGCGCTGGGCCATGCGGCGCACACCGATAGCAAGGGCGATACTGATCACGGCGGGCAGTCCCTCCGGAATGGCCGCTACGGCGAGACTCAGGGCTGCGAGCGCTGCGTCCGCCGCCCCCCAGCCCCGGGCCAGGCCCACCAGAAAGACCAGGAGCGCCACCACCAGAATGGCCCAGGTGAGCTGCTTGCCTAGGCGATCCATGTCCCGCATGAGGGGCGTTTCCACGGTAGCCGTGTCCCGCATGAGCTCAGAAATGTGGCCCAGTTCTGTCCGGGCACCGGTACCCACCACCAAGCCCATGGCGGTGCCAAAGGTGACCAGGGTTCCACTAAAGGCCATGGAGGTACGATCCCCCAGGGCCGCCTCCTCCGTGACCTCCCCTGTATCCTTGCTGACGGGCAGACTCTCCCCCGTGAGGGCTGATTCCACGACCTGGAGATCCCGGACCTCGATCAAACGCAGATCGGCGGGTACCCGGTCCCCACTCTGGAGAAAGACCAGATCGCCCCGCACGAGTTCCGAGGCCGGGAGGCCCCGTCGTTGTCCGTCCCGCAGCACCATAGCCTGCTCCGGCACCATGTCCGCAAGGGAGGCGATGGCTCTACCAGCCTTGAGTTCCTGAATGAAGCCGATGAGGGCATTGAGCACCACCACCGTCAGCACCACCCCGGCATCCGTGGGTTTCCCCATAAGCAGCGCCAAGGCTGCGCTTCCCAGGAGAACCAGGATGAGGGGATTGGCCACCTGTCGGCCAAGGAGCACCAGGAGGGACTCCCCGGGGGCCCGAGGCAGGAGGTTGGGACCGTCTTCTCCCAGGCGCTGCTGGGCCTCAGGCGTGCCCAGGCCCTCGATCTGGCCCTTTGCCGCTCGGAGTGATTCCTCCGAAGAAAGGGCATGCCAACGAAGCAAAGGGGCTTGGCTCATGCGGACTTCTCCAAATAGCGAGTGAAGGCGAAGAGGCAATGATCACTGGGGCAATGGAGACAGCAGGACTCGACACCACGCCAAACACCCCAAAGCAGCGGAAGGATTTTTCAGCAACCGACTAAGCATGGCATACCTATCTAGCGGATTCAGGGCCGTGGCCTGTCTGCTGGAGAATTCCGGCGGAACGGCTGCACAGGCTGATGGGCCAGTTTGCCCAAAATCACAACCGGGTAGTTCCCAGCAGTTTTTTGGGATCCAAGTGGAATTTGACCAGGGCACAGAGATTTCGAACATTTTCCGGTGTGTAGGTTTCGTAGAAGACTTGGTTATGGGGGCCGATGCCGTGCTCGGCGCTATAGCTACCGTTGAAGTTCCGCACCACAAGGTCGTAAATCCAACGTTGAATGGCTGGAATTAAAACCTCGGTCGGGATGGGGCTGGCCTCAGGCTTCCACACCAGGTTCAGATGGGTGCCGCCATCGCCCCAATGACCGAAATCGCAGAGGCGGACGAAAGGATAGGTTTCGCTCAACCATGTGCGAACGGTGTGGGTAAAGGTAGCCATTTGCGACCGAGGCACGGAAAGATCAAGCCCCAACACGCGACCTTCAGTTCGCAGACTTTCCGACACATGATGACGGATCTCCCAGGCGTCCTCGGCTTTGGACATGAAGACATCCGTGATCCCCTCACCGGCACTGGTATCCAAATGGTGAGCCAGAGTTTCTTCCAAAAGGTCTGCAAGGTTTAATCGTGTCGCATCGAGAATTGACGAAAGTTCCACCAGGGCGGTGTAGGCAGGGATTGGGTTTTTTCCGTAAGGGTTCCGGAG
>JAUYES010000240.1 GCA_030691225.1 Holophaga sp.
CCAGGCCTCAGCAACACGGGCGCGTGGCCGTCGCTGGGCACCAGAACCACGGTGGATTCCAGGCCGTAGGCGCAGGGGCCACCATCCAGAACTTGGATGGCGTGCCCGAAAGATCGTTCAACATGCTGAGCGGTGGTGGGGCTGACCTTGCCAAACGCGTTGGCCGATGGCGCAGCGATGGGGACTTTCGCTTCACGCAGTAGCGCCAGGGCGATGGGATGCTCTGGAACCCGCAACCCAACGCGAGGCAATCCCGCCGTCACAATGTCGGGAATGCAGGCGGCCTTTTCCAAAACCAGCGTCAGGGGGCCAGGCCAGAATCGTTCGGCGAGAAGTAGTGCCTTCCAGGGGAAGATCGAAGTCAATGCCTGCGCGGCGTGAAGGCCAGGAACATGCACAATGATGGGATCAAAACGGGGACGCCCCTTTAGTTCGAACACCCGTGCCACGGCCTTGGGATCGAGAGCGTTCGCGCCCATGCCGTAGACGGTTTCGGTGGGAAAGGCAACCACACCGCCCTCTCGGATTGTGCGGGCAGCATTCCGAATCGACTCAAGGGTGGCTTCCGAAATGGCTTCCGTTTCTGGCCCCGTCTCAACACTCACAGGGTGACCCCGAACCGCCGTGCCAAATCCATATATCGTTCCCGCACACCCTCAATGACCATCGCCGGGAGATGAGGAGCTGGAGGCGTCTTGCCCCACCCTTCGAGGGTTTCCAGATAGTCACGGAGATACTGCTTGTCGAGACTGGGAGGGTTGGAACCCGACTGCCATTGCTCCGCCAGCCAATACCGGCTGGAATCCGGCGTGAGAACCTCGTCGATCAGGATGAGGCTGCCATCCTCCAGAAGCCCAAACTCGAATTTGGTATCGGCCAAAAGAATGCCCCGCTCCCGGGCGATATGGTGGCCGCGTTCGTAGAGGGCGAGACTCATCGCCTTGAGGCGATTAGTCATGGGTTCCCCCACAACGTCCATCATTTCCGCCAAGGTAATGTTCTCGTCATGACCTTCTTCCGCCTTTGTCGAAGGCGTAAAGAGGGGCTCGGGAAGCCGATCCGCCATCTTCAATCCTGGTGGAAGACCGATGCCACACACAGCGCCGTTGACCTTGTATTCCTTGAAAGCACTGCCAGCCAAGTAGCCGCGTACGATGCACTCCACGGGGAACGGCTTGGCTTTCTTGACAATGACAGAGCGCCCCTCCAGCGCCTCACGATAGGATTGAAGCGCCTTGGGAAAGTCCGCGAAATCAGTGGTCACAAGATGGTTGGGCACGATGTCCTTGGTGGCATCGAACCAGAAATTGGCGACCTGGGTGAGGATGCGCCCCTTGTCCGGAATGCCTTCGGGCATCACGCAATCGAACGCGGAAATGCGGTCGCTGGCCACGATGAGCAAGGTCTCGCCAAGATCGAAGACATCCCGAACCTTGCCTGAACGGAAGAGAGGAAAAGGCAAATCGGCCTTAGTTCGGTTGGGCGTTGTGGCAATGTGCATGGCTACCTTTCGGGTGTTGGGTTGAGGGGCGAATGCTGCCGAAAAGCCGTCCACCTTCGAGCAGCGACGCGACTGGCCCGCTCTGCCGCCAGTTGGATGGCTTGAAGCAGGTCAGCCGCGGTTACAGAAATCTCGGCTTCTTCGTTGTTCCGAAGACGCATCCGGAGATCGCAACGGAAGGTGTTTCTTTCCAGACCAACGCCATTCTCCTCGCGCCATTCGAGGTTCACCTTCTGGATCCAGGTTGCGTAGCGGGACAGGGCCAGCGCGAGATAGCGGCGTGCGGCATTGTCCAGATTCGGATCCGGGCATTCACCTCGGATGATGAGCTTCATGATTTCGGGCCCCAACGCCAGCAGGGAGAGCGGCAAAACCAAGGTATCGTGGAGAGATGGGATCAAAAATTAGATAAAACCAACCGAACCTTAGTATTTTTGAAAGTATTCCCCGATGGAATGGCTGAACTATCACCACCTGCTCTATTTCTGGACCGTGGCCCGCGAGGGCAGCATTGCTCGCGCCGGACAGGTGCTCCGTCTTGCTCAACCGACCTTGAGTACCCAGATCCGCGCCCTGGAGAGCGCCCTCGGCGAGAAGCTCTTCGCCAAGGCGGGCCGGAACCTCGAACTGACGGAAGCCGGGAAGATGGTTTATCGATACGCCGAAGAAATCTTCGGCCTCGGTCACGAAATGGTGGAAACCCTGAAGGGAAGACCCACGGGAAGGCATCTGCGATTCGCGATTGGCATCTCGGATGCGTTATCGAAACTGATGATCCACCGCTTGCTGGAACCTGCACTGACCCTTCCAGAAACCATCCGCCTTCAATGCCGAGAGGACAAAACCACCCGTCTCCTCGCGGATCTGGTGACGCACCAACTGGATCTCGTATTGACGGACACCCCCATGAGCCCCAGCACGAGAATCAAGGCATACAACCATTTGCTCGGCGAATGCACGGTCGGGATCTTTGGGGCTCCCAGCCTCATCCAACAGCACAAAGGGGCCTTTCCCGGCTGCATGAACGGGGCTCCGCTCCTCCTGCCAAGCGAGGGCACCACACTGCGACGCGGCCTCGAAGGATGGATGAAAACGATTGGGCTCAAACCCGAAATCGCAGGCGAATTCGACGACAGCGCCCTGATGAAATCCTTCGGACAGGCGGGGATGGGCTTTTTCGCCGCTCCTGCCGTGATCAGCAAGGAACTACAACGGCAATACCAAGTCCGACAGATCGGAATCGCCACTGGAATCAAGGAGCGCATCTACGCGATCAGCATCGAGAAGAAGATCACCCACCCAGCCGTTCTTGCCATCACCCACGCCGCTAGGGAATCCATGTTCGGGTGAGTGATTCGAACGACGATGGATCATGCAAGCTTCCGCCCGTCTAACTTAGGCGAGATGTTCCTTCGCCGCCTGAAGGATGGCCAAAACCGCCGGGTGCAGCAAACGGCGGTCGGTGGAGATGGCGTAGATTCGAGTCTTTAGCCCCGCCATGGACCCCACGGACCGGGTGCCGAAGCTGCGGTTGACTTCCCGCAGGATGACCTCTGGCACGGCGAAGAAGCCCTCACCTTCGCCTCCGAAGGTCTTCAGCAAAGCACTGTCATCGAAGTCCCCTGCCACCGCAGGCCGCACGCCGTACTGCTCGAACCAGCGATCCATGGCCAACCGAAGGAAGCTGCCCTCGGAGGGGAACAGCATCGGCGCCCCGTCCAGAAAACCTGGAAATCGCCCCGGATG
>JAUYES010000246.1 GCA_030691225.1 Holophaga sp.
GATCCGGCGGATCCCGACGGATGATCAGACCCTTGACCCAGCGATGAGCCTCTAGGCTGCTGCGGAGCTTTTCAACATCGAACCAGAAAAGGGGTTTTCCAAGGCAAAGTTCGTTGGCGGTGCGCTGCACATCGGCCAGGCGCTCGCCGCGACATCCCGTTACAGCCACTTGCTCGATGGTGAGCCGCTGCAGTCCGAGGTAGCGCTGCCCAAGTTCCAGCACACCCCAACTGGCGCCGGCCACCAGCAGCACCACCAAGACCACTCGCACCCAGGGGATCCAAGGTCGGGAGGGACGGGTTCGTTGCAGGAGGGCCATGGCCCCAGAGTACCAGGGCTGGTCCCAGATGACTTGACGGCGCGTTCCTGAACAGCCAGCATTTCGCGATGCCTAAACTGATTTTGGTCCTGTTGGTCGCCTATGGCATAGGTTGCTTATCTGCCGGGTTTTACTTGGCCAAGTGGCGAGGTGTGGATTTGCGGTCCACGGGCAGCGGCAGCACCGGCGCCCGAAACGCCGGGCGTCTGCTTGGGTCGAAGGCTTTTGCCATCACCTTCATCCTGGATCTCGCCAAGGGAGCTTTGGCCGTCCTAATCGCACACCTCTGGGCTCCTGCGCCCTGGGCAGTGCCAGGGGCCTTGGTCCTGGTGGTAGTTGGCCATGTTTGGCCTGTCCAGCTTCGGTTCCAGGGTGGGCGGGGAATATCTCCCGCAGTGGGTGGCCTCTTGGCCCTCTCGCTTCCCTTGACCGCCTTGACCGCCCTTCCCCTCCTGGTGGGTTGGGCCGTAGCGCGAAGCTTTAAACGCGGCGGCATGTTGGCCGTGGTGGTGGGTCCCTTGTTGGCTTGGTGGCTTCGCACGCCCCTTCACTTGACTTGGCAAGACTGTGCAGGCTTCTCCCTCGTTGCGCTGCTACTCATCGGTACCCACTTAAAAACACTGACGGCGAAAGTGCCTAATCCTGCACTTTCCCCTGTAGAGGAATAACCCGTTCCATGGAAACCAACTACCAATTCAAAACCGCCACCGAGCCGTGGGAATTCGAGGCTCTCGAACGCCTCAACCACGACACCTTTGCCCGGGAGATTCCCCAACACGCGATCCGCCCCGATGGGCGCCTCCAGGATCGCTTCCACCAGGAAAACCACTACCTGGTCGCCCTTCGTGGCACCGAGGTCGTGGGCATGCTTGCGCTGCGCAACCAGAGGCCCTTTAGCCTCGACGCCAAAGTCCAGGATCTCGATCGGCATCTTCCGGAGCACCGCTCGCTTTGTGAAATCCGACTGCTGGCCGTCAAACCGGAGCACCGCCGCCCTGGGGTATTCCATGGGCTGATGAAACTCACCGCCCAGGAATGCATTCAGCGAGGCCATGATCTCGCCGTGATCTCCGGCTCGGTGCACCAACTCAAGCTCTACCGCCACATGGGCTTCGAGGCCTTCGGCCCTGCCGTGGGCACCGCCGAGGCCCCCTACCAGCCGATGTTTTTGCGCACCAAGGTCTTCATTTCGCGGTACCGAGAGTTGACGGAACCCGTTAATTTTTTACCGGGCCCCGTGCCCATTTCCCCTCACGTTCGCAAAGCCATGGCCCAACCCGCGCGGTACCACCGTGAGCGGGAGTTCCGAACAGGGTTTGAAGAAGCCCGCGCTCGCCTCAAGGCGCTCGCCACAGCTCCTCATGTGCAGATCCTTTTGGGCAGTGGCACCCTGGCCAACGAAACCATTGCCGCCCAGCTTTCTCTTCTCGAGGGACCAGGACTGGTGATCAGCAACGGCGAATTTGGCGATCGCCTTCTGGAACAGGCCCGCCGCTGGAACCTCCAGCACCAAATCCTCCGCTGCCCATGGGGCGAACCGTTGAATTTCCAAGAAATCGAAACGGCATTACGGGAAGCGCCCAGAACACAATGGATCTGGGCCGTGCACGGGGAAACGAGCACGGGCGTATTGAATCCCCTGGAAGAACTCAAGGCGCTCAGCCGCAAGCATGGTGTCGATCTCGCGCTGGACTGCGTCAGCACCCTGGGCGCCATGCCCCTCAATCTCGAAGGCGTGCGCTTCGCCGCAGCCACCAGCGGCAAGGCGCTGGCCGCCTTTCCAGGCCTAGCCATCGTGTTCCACGACCGACCCCTGGAACCTTCGGAACGCCTGCCCCGCTACCTGGATTTGGGCACCTGGGAACAGGCCGATGGAACGCCCTTCACCCACAGCTCGAATCTCGTCGAGGCAATGGTCGCCGCCCTTCAACGCTTCGAAGAAGCCAGTCCCTTTGAAACCCTGGCCCAACAGTTGAAGCGCGTCCGCCAAACCTGCCTTGCTCTCGGCATGCCGATCCTGGCTGCCCCTGAACACGCCCATCCCTGCGCCTTGACACTGGCCCTACCTCCGGAGATTACGGCTCAGGCCTTCGGCGAAGCCGCCCTGGCTCGCAACATTCAGCTGGGTTGGCAAAGCGGTTACTTGCGCCAACGCAATTGGATCCAGATCTGTCTCATGGTGCCCCATTCCGAGGAAGAATTGGCGGGCCTGGAGCGCGTGGTACGGGATGTCTGGCAGGAATTGGCCAAACCCTAAGCCCAGATCTCGACTTCGGGTTCCAGTTCAACACCACTGGCAGCTTGAACCTTGGCTTTTACCTGCGCCATGAGTTCGGCAAAATCCTCGGTGCTGGCGTGCCCGTGGTTCACCAGAAAATTCCCATGCGCTGGGCTCACTTCGGCATCGCCGATGCGAAGGCCTTTCAGCCCCGCCTGATCGATCAAACGGCCAGCGTTTTGCCCCGGTGGATTCTTGAAGATGCAGCCCGCATTGCGCTTCGAGAGCGGCTGACTGGTGCCGCGCTTGGCTCGATATTCGGCCATCTGGGCCTGGATCAGGTTCGGGTCACTCTCGGTGAGCCGAGCCGTAGCCGAGAGAACGATATGCTGGCGGCCCAGCCAACTGCCCCGGTAGCGAAACTCGCCGGGCTCCGGTGCCTTCTCGATCACCTCACCTTCGGGCGTCAGAAAGCGATAGCGCGTGAGCACCTGCACCCACTCATGGCCGTAGGCCCCTGCGTTCATGCGAATGGCGCCGCCCAGGCTACCGGGAATGCCG
>JAUYES010000251.1 GCA_030691225.1 Holophaga sp.
GCATCACGCCAGCGCTGCGACTAGGCTCCGTTTCACCTTCGTAAGGCACAATGTAGGCCTCGCCTGAAGGTAAGTTGCCCGCCACGCCAGGGTTCGGCAAAAGGCCTCCCGAGGCATGGGCGCTGCGAAAGCGCAGATCAAGATGCAGCTTGGCCTCACCACCGGGATAGGTGAAAACGAAATCCGAGCCCGTGGCGCGATCCAACAAGCGCTTGAAATATTCGACGCGCCGATTCACCTCGGTGTAATCGAGCCGCAGCGCCGGGATCATATCCTGGCGGAAGCCGGGCATAGTAGCGGCGCGGATGGGATGCACCTTCGCCGCCATTTTCAGAGGCGCCGTCGCCGAAAACTCGGTGGGAGCGATGAGAATCGGGTTGGCCGCGTATAGTTCCACAAAAGAAATTGAATCTTTGGGATCCAAACCATCCGCCGTTTGGGGCAGCGGACCGCCCCGATGAATCCAGCAGCGCTCGGGCAGATCACCATTGTTGGTATGGACATTGGGATACAGCACCAGCGTGGGTTTCAGGCCGAGTTCGGCCTGATGCGCGGAGAGTTCATCCACCCATTGCGCCGCAATAACGCGCCGATCAGCCCAGTCCTGGTTATCAGGCACCTGGCCATCGGGCAAATCCACCAGGAACGCGATTCCCTTTTCGTGCTCGCGGGGCAGGAAAACGCGTCCCACCAGCGCCACCAGTTCTGCACCTGTCAGTTGCTCGGTCATGAAGGCCTCCGCTAGCGAGGATGCCCGAGGCCAAAGGGTCTGTCGAGGCTATCGTTCCTTGACCAAGCACCCCTGCGGGAGGTGAAATGAGTGGAGAGGCGGCACATGAAGCGAAAAAGCTGGAAAGCAAGAGTGCTGCGGGGTTTGGTCTGGAGCCTGGTCGCCTTTTTGGGTTCCACCATCCTGACGGCGCTGGTTTTTCGCTGGGTGCCCGTGCCCTTTTCGGCCTTGATGGCCCAGCGCCGAGTGCAGTCATGGTTCAGCGAAAAGCCCTACACGTCCCGCCATGACTGGGTTTCTCTGGATGAAATCGCGCCTTGCATGGGCGTAGCGGTGATCGCTGGGGAGGATCAGAATTTTCCGGATCACTTTGGCTTCGATTGGAAAGCCATCGAAAAGGCCGTGGAGCACAACGAAAAGAGTCGCCGCAAGCGCGGAGCTTCCACCGTATCCATGCAGACCGCAAAAAATATTTTTCTGTGGGAAACCCGCTCCTGGGTGCGCAAGGGTTTCGAGGTTTACTTCACCCTGCTCATCGAAACGGTCTGGTCCAAGAAACGAATTTTAGAGGTCTACCTCAACAGCGTGGAGTTCGGCGACGGCATCTACGGCGTGGAGGCCGCCTCACGCACCTTCTTTGGCAAGCCCGCCAAACGGCTCAGTCCCAGTGAGGCCGCGCTTCTGGCCGCGGTGCTTCCTAATCCCCACAAATTCCGCGCCAACGCACCCAGCGATTACGTGCGCGGTCGGCAGGAATGGATCCTGGGGCAGATGCGACAACTGGGCGGCGATCAGGTGGTAAAGGCGCTTTAATCCCCCGGCGAGTGCGGTCTTCCTTCAGATCATCGCAAAGCGGTCAGGTTGTAGTCGATCTCCACGAGATTGAATTTCCCGTAACAGAATTCACCGCTCGGGGTGTGCCACACCACCTCGGCATAGCTGGCAATCCTTCGATCGGCAAATGACCGATAGGCCTTTACGGGGGTGGACCACGGAAGACTCGTGTAGGTTTTTCCATCTTCTGACATCAGGCGGTCCTCCGAGATGAAATCCACCAGTTCCCCGGCTTCATTAAAGCGAAGGGCCGCTTCAATGGTGATTCCTCGGTGAGTAAAGAAAGCCTTCGCACGCAAGGGCCCTGCGTCCTCCCAACGAATTCGCTTCCGGTCGATCAGGGTGGCTGGCGCCATCAAACACATATCGTTAAAGAGGGTCACCGTTTCGCCCTGGTTCATTTTGGGGCCTTTGGCGTCCACGACTTGGAATAAGGAAGCCACCTTGATCTGCATGGTGGCACTTTCCCCCAGGAACAGGTGAAGCCCTTGAATGGGAAGGCTGCGCATACTGGCATCCATCAAGAACAGGCGTTCCGTGGGATAGAAAAAGTTGTATTGCTCTGAGTGGAAATTCATCCACGAACTTTCGATACCTTTCCGAAATTGGCCCTGAAATACGGCCCGGAAATTTTGCACCTGGGGCTTGCCCACCACGCCGCAGAGGCGCAGATATTTCTGGGCCGAAGCGGGCAAATGACCCAGGTCCGCCTCGGTCACCACCGGCATTGCTTCATGGTGCATCAAACGTGGCCGTGCCGCGGCTTGAAAGCGGCTGGTATAGCTGGTGGGCAGCGCGTTGAGAATCGGCAGCAGCATGATTAAGTGGACCACGGTGCCGAATTTGGCATCAGTCCAGCACGAGATAATCAAGCCCTGGGACACGATCATCGCCACCAAGGCGAGCCACCACCAATGCGGTTCTTTGAACAGAAAAAGGACTGCCGTACTTACAAAAGCCAGGGCACAAAACAACCACACCAAACCGGCGGGTTTAGAGATGGCCTTTTTCAGTTGATCCCACTCACCGTAATGGAAGGCCTTGGCAAACCCCATCAGATGAATGAGTCCGTGAAGAAGGAGAAGTGCAGCGAACAAATACCGCATGGGGTTCCTGCTCAGAAGAAGGCGGCGTGGAAAAAGCCCTAACGGCAATTACCGAATTCACGGTTCGATGCGCGTTCCCGCAGCCAGCACGGTGCCCTTGGGAATCACCACGATGCCATCCTGCACCACCCAATCGCCCTGATCCATTTCGGTGCCGCGGGGAAAGGGCTTGATCGTCACATCGTTGGCGATCCGCACATTCTTATCCAGAATCGCACCCTCGATATGGCAACCCGCGCCTATCCCCAATGGAACAGCTGCGCCGGGCCGATCGTAGTAATCGGCACCCATGATGATGGTGTCGCGGATCGTAGTGCCCGCACCGATCTGACTGCGCAGGCCGATGATCGAATGGGTGATGTCGGCCTTTTCGATGACACAGCCCTCGGTGAGTAAAACTTCGGTCAGCTTGCTATCGGTGACGATGCTGCCTGGAAGGAAGCGGGAATGAGTGTAGATAGGGCTGCGAGCGTCGTAGAAATTAAAGGAGGGCTGCGGCCTCGTTAGTTCCAGGTTGGTGTCGTAGAACGAACGGATGGTTCCGATATCTTCCCAATAGCCATCAAAATCGAAGCCAAAAACCGGCTGACGACCGATGGCGTAAGGAATGACATCGCTGCCGAAATCATCGAAATCGGGATGGGCTTCCAACAATTGAACCAGCACCTCCGTACGAAAGGCATAGATGCCCATGGAGCCAAGGAAG
>JAUYES010000259.1 GCA_030691225.1 Holophaga sp.
TCGGATCTTTGGGTGCGGTTGGATGCCTACCAGGAAGTCGAATTGGCCCACTTCAGCTCCGGTGCCATTCGTGCGGCCGGGTTAGACAGCGCGGCCCTGCGTCAAGCGCGGCAGGCCTTCGAGTTCCTGCGAGAACGTGGCCCACGGACAGAGGAACCAACCGACGCCGAAGAACGTTTGCTGCGGGCGCTCTTGGCGGCTTACCCCGATCGATTAGCAAAGGCCGGCGGGTCGGGAACCTTCGCGCTATTGGGCGGTGGCGGTGCGCGTTTGGATGCCGCGAGCCGTGTGCGCAAAGCGGATCTGATTCTGGCCCTGGAAGCGGATGAGCTGCGAGGCACCCGCAACGAAGTGCTGATCCGCATGGCCTCCAAGGTGGAGCCGGAATGGCTCCTGGAGGCCTTTTCGGAGCAGTTGCGGGAGGAGGAGAGTCTGGCCTTCAATCCTTCCAAGGGCCTAGTGGAGCGGCGGAGTAGTCTCTGGTTCGAGAATTTGTGCCTGGAGGAGACCCGGCGCGCGGCTGATCCAGCGGATCCACGCGCAGCCGCCGTGTTGGCGGAAGCGGCCCTGGCCCAGGGTCTTGTCCTTGAGAAGGTCGAAGAACTGCTTGGGCGTGCGGCCTTCTTGAGCAAACACCGCCCAGAATTAGCGCTCGGCTCCCCCGAGGATCTGAAAGCTCACCTTGTGCGTCGGGCCTGCCTTGGTTGCCGCAATCTGAAAGGCCTGGAGAGCGTCGACTGGATCTGGGCGATGAAGGAGCTCCTGGGGCTTGAAACCTTCCAGTTGCTCGATACCTGGGCGCCCGAGTTTGTCCTTCTTCGAAAGCGCCGGGTGAAGGTCAACTACGGGGCCGAGGTGCCCTGGATCGAATCCCGCCTCCAGGATTTTTTGGGAGTCAAGGAAGGGCCTCGCTTGGCGCAGGGCGCTGTCCCGGTCGTGCTTCACCTGCTCGCGCCCAATAACCGCGCGTTGCAGGTGACCACCGATCTGGAAGGGTTCTGGCAACGCACCTACCGAGAACTGCGGCCAGCGCTATCGCGGCGCTATCCCAAGCACCTCTGGCCGGAAGACCCGGTTAAGTTTGGACGCTAAATGGGTTCGGTCTTCTGCGCCCGCTCAGACACCCGGTCCAAGGCGTTCCAGATGTGATGGCAGTCTTCGCAGGAGGAACTGGGCTCGCCGCATGGAAAACCTTCGATGCCGATGCCCTGGCACTTCGGGTTGCGGAAAAAGAACAGCAATTCCGTAAAGGTCTGATGAACACGTGTCCGAAGTGAGCTTTCGGGCAAGGCCCGCAGTTCCTGAATGAGTTTCCATTCTGCGGGATTCAAATCGACTTGGATGGTGGGTTGGGACATGAAGCCTCCGGACGGTCCTTAGGTTCGATGAACACCGATCGAAGTTGTTGATAGAAATTTAACTATCCAACTCTTCTTTTACGTTGGTTTGGCCCATTTCCAAAAGCCGATCCTTGGCCCGGGCGGTCCATTCGCTGGTGGGGTAGCTCTCGACGAGTTTTTGAAAAAAGCCCTTTGCCTCTGCGCGGAACTTGGCGATTTCCTCGGCAATGAGTTTGTCGATAGAGGTCTTGAGTTCCTGAATTTCCGCCTTATCGAGCTTGGAATAATCTTCCTTGTTCACGCGTGCCAAGAAATCCTTTTGGTGCTGTTCCAGGAAGGCCGTACTGACAAACTTCTGGCGCAGGGCCTCGCCCAGGAAGAAGTAGGCGCGTTCCCGGTCCACGTAATCGGGGTAGGTTTCGAGCAGGCCCTTGAGGCGCGTCTCCGCCGCAGCAAAGGAATAGCCATTGACGTAATGGATACCCACCATGAGTTCGTGTTCAGCCAAGCGGCGCCAGCATTGGGTTATTTTGGATTTGGCGTCGACCACATAGGGCGATCCCGGAACTTCCTTGACCAAGAACTGGAAAGACTCCAGTGCCCTACGAGTCTCAGACTGATCGCGCTCAGCATTCTCGATGCCGGCATAGTGGCATTGGGCCACACGATACATGGCCAGATCACGTTGTTCGTGGCGGGGGAAGAAGTTGAGAAAACTCTGGTATTCCACCAGGGCTTCGGGGTAGTTGCTGGAGCTCTGAAAGAAAAAACTATCTCCGAGCATCAGTTTGGTGGCCGGGAATTCCACCGATCCTGGCAGTTGTTCTTCGATGATGCGCAAAAGGCGGCGCCCTTCCTCCCATTTGCCCCGCTTGAGGAGTGCTGTGGCCTCGGCCAGGATCTGGGTGGCTGTTCGGGTCTCATCTGTTTTTTTTTGGGCACTTTTCGCTTTACGACAGCCTAAGTTGCCTGGGGCAACTAGGGCGACGAGGAGTAGAGGCAGTGCGAACGATCTAAGTTGCATGTATTTCCCTTCAGTTCTCATACATTCGTGGCTTGAGTGGGGCGTGGGTTCCTTGCCTGTGTGGGAATAATGTTTGCCAGCCAAGGGGCCAGAATCTCCAATGCTTCGGATCGGCGCAAGTCATGAAAAATTTCGTGCTTGATGCCTTCGAGTCGATGGCGGGAAAGAAGGGTGGGGGAGACCTTAGACCAAAGTTCTTCGGAAGCGTCTGGATCCGCGATCAAGTCGTTCCCCGCTTCTAGCAAGAGTATGGGGCGATCGAGTTCATGGCCCAGGTGTAAAACTTCCCTCCGGCCTTCCAGAAGAGCCTCGAGGTAGGCCGCTGAGGCAAATCGATGACAAAGGGGGT
>JAUYES010000268.1 GCA_030691225.1 Holophaga sp.
CGCTCGATAAGAGCCGCAATTCTCTTTTTTGGATCGGCACCAACCAGGGCCTGAGTCGGCTCTCTGCGAAGGAAAGCTTTAGCAAAGTCCGTGGCCTTCCCAGCGATTACGTGAATGCCCTGGCGCGTGGGAAGGATGGCAGCACCCTATGGGTCGCAACCATGAAGGGGTTGTCCCGTTGGGATGGGAGCACCTGGCAGGCCGATGCCACCCGAGGCGTTCTGGCGGGGATGAACTGCCTGAGTCTCCTCGAAAATGATGACGTCCTTTGGGTAGGCACCCATGCAGGACTGGGAAAACTGAACCGAGGCCAGTGGAGCTTTCTCACCAAGAAAGACGGATTGCTGCACGATCATGTCCTAGCCCTTTGCGCGGTTCCCGCCAAAGGGAAGGCAGGGCCCAGCGAACTTTGGATTGGGACTCGGGGCGGTGGCGTGGGCGTTCTTCGGGAGGGCCGCTGGTCTTTCATGGGGCAGGAATCCGGACTCACCAACACCAGTGTGTATGACCTCCATTTACAGAACAGCCCAGAAGGACATCGGTGGATGTGGGCCGCCACCCAGGGCGGAGGGCTGGCCTATCTGGACCTGGATCAACCCGGTTCTCTTTGGAAGACCTTGAGTTCCGTGACCCTAGCTGGTCTGCCTTCCGACACCATTCAACGCATCGAGGAAGACGCCAAAGGCCGTTTGTACCTGAGTACCACGCGCGGGGTGGCGCGTTTGAACCTTCAATGGACCAAGGGCATTCCTCAACCCGCCAGGGTAGAAGTTTTTTCCACCGTGGATGGGCTGCCAAGCCTGAGTTGCAACCGTGGTGCTTCCTATGTGGATGACGCCGGTCGGATTTGGATAGGCACTTCCAAGGGGGCAGCCGTCCTGGATCCAGGTCGAGAGACCTTCGCCCCGGCACCGCCCCAACCCTTAGTGGGAGCTGCTTTTGTAACGGGGTCGGGACGAGCCTTCAACGGCAGTGAGCCCCTTGCCCATCGTGATAACCACGTTCGTTTCGAATTTTTCTCTCAAGGGCTGCACCGTCTGGAAGAAACCCGCTATCGCACCCAACTCGTAGGGTTGGAAGCCAACCCTTTGGATTGGCAGGAAGAAGCTTGGCGGGAATTCCCCTCTCTGCCCTCTGGTTCCTACGTTCTAAAGGTCTGGGCCAAGGATTTCGATCAACGAATTTCAGGGCCAAGTCTGTTTGCTTTTTCCGTTAGACCCGCGCCCTGGTTCACGTGGTGGGCTTGGAGCCTATATGTTTTGGCTCTGGGAGGTGGTATCGCCATGGTGCATCGATGGCGAACCGAGGTTCTGCACCGTCGGAATCGGGAACTCGAACAGCAGGTGGCTCAGCGGACGGCCGATCTGGCCTGCGTCAACGAACATTTGCGAGAGGCTCGGGATATCGCCGAAGCGGCCACCCAGGCCAAGAGCGCCTTCCTGGCTAACATGAGCCACGAAATTCGAACCCCCATGAACGCCATCATCGGGTTTTCCACCTTGGCTCTAAAGGGGGAAGCGCCCCCGCGAATCAAAGACTATTTGAGAAAGGTCAGTTCCGCAGGGCACTCCCTGCTGGCGCTCATCAACGACATTCTAGATTTTTCCAAGATCGAAGCTGGCAAGCTGGAAATGGAATCAACATCATTCCTACTCGACGATGTGTTTCGCGATGTGGGGGATCTGCTGACTCAAAAGGCAGAAGAAAAGGGAATAGAACTGGTAGTGGGAATGCAGGAAAGCATTCCTCGAACTCTGGTGGGAGACCCCCTCCGATTGGGGCAGGTGCTCATCAATCTCGTAAACAACGCTCTCAAATTCACAGAAAAAGGCCATGTGTTTTTGTGGGCTGAGCCCCTAGAAGTCACGGAAGCATCCGTTCGACTCCGTTTCAGCGTCAAGGATACGGGTATCGGAATGACTCCTGAACAGCAGACCAATCTATTCCAGTCCTTTTCCCAGGTGGATGTCAGTACCACGCGCAAATACGGTGGTACCGGGCTTGGGCTGAGTATTTCCAAGCGACTGGTGGAAATGATGGGGGGCGAAATAGGGGTAGAAAGCGAGGCTGGCAAGGGCAGCACCTTTTTCTTCTCTGCGACATTCCATCGTGGAATCGCCCGGCCCGTCGTCGTTGCAGATAATCCGAAGGATTTGAAAGACCTGCGAATTCTGGTCGTGGACGATAATTCCGCCGCCCGGAATGTATTGGATGAAATCCTGAAGAGCTTTCATGTTCAAACCTGCTTGGTCGACTCCGGGGCCGCCGCGCTGGTGGAGCTGGAACGGGCCGATATCAATCACCCCTTCGACCTGGTGCTGATGGATTACCGAATGCCCATGATGGATGGGCTAGAGGCCACCCGCCTTATCAAGCGCCAGCCGGGCCTAGCAAAAATTCCATCCTTGGTGATGGTGACGGCTACGGGTCGAGACGAATTGATGAGCGAAGCGCAAAAGGCAGGGGCGGAGGGTTTCCTGATTAAACCCGTAACGGCCTCATTGCTGCTCGACACGATCCTGTCGGTGCTTGGGCGCGCACCGGCTTACGCCGCGTCCGGCCCCGAAGACGCCACCGGGCATGCCGAACCCGATGTTCAGGGGGCGCATGTACTCCTGGCCGAGGACAACGTGATCAACCAAGAACTGGCCATGGAAATCCTGGGCTCCGCAGGCGTGAAGGTCGATAT
Source organism: Holophaga sp. (assembly GCA_030691225.1). Taxonomy (GTDB): domain Bacteria; phylum Acidobacteriota; class Holophagae; order Holophagales; family Holophagaceae; genus JAYREN01. The sequence continues at coordinate 2,690 of JAUYES010000268.1, forward strand.
TGCGGTCAATGGCCGCGAGGCCGTTCGCATGGTGGATCTGGTTCGATACGATGCCGTGCTGATGGATGTGCAAATGCCTGAAATGGATGGCTGGGAAGCCACCCGCGCCATTCGGGAAAAATCGCAGCACCAAGACCTTCCGATCATCGCCATGACCGCCCATGCTCTGGCGGGCTACCGGGAAGAGTGCCTGGCGGTGGGCATGAACGACTACGTGACCAAGCCCATCGATTCCACGAAGCTCTTCGAGGCCCTCGCCAAGTGGGTAAAACTCCAGCCCCCGGTTGCTCCCACGAAGGCCAATCCTGCTCAAGGAATTGATCTGAGTGCCTTCGCTCTCTTGGAACCCTTCATGGATGTGCCTGCGGCCATGTCGCGGATGTTGGGCAAGGTGGATCTGTTTCATCAATTCCTGAAGAGTTTTCTGGAACCCGAGCCCAAATCTGAAATCACCATCCGGGCAGCCATGCTGGCTGGGGATCGCGCCACGGCTCATCTGGAGGCACATTCTCTGAAAGGCATTGCTGCAACCCTGGAAGTCACATCGATTGCCGATGCTGCTCGTAATCTGGAAGCTACCTTGCATGAAGATCCCTGCACGGGCTGGGAGGCTCAGTTGCAGGTTCTAGAGCAGGCACTGACGGATTTCCGGGCGGCCATAATCCTGCTGTACGCCCAGCAGGAGGAGACGCCCGATGACAGCGCTACCGTTGCGGGAGACGATACCCTTATTCAAAACCTCCTTGCCGAGCTGAACGAGCAGCTGATTCGCAAACGCTTCTCTTCGAAACGCACCTTCGAGGAATTAAAGAGGCTACAGGGGCCTTCGGGCTTGAAAGAAACACTGGCCGCCATGGATGGGCCCATGTCCCGCATGAGCTACCTGGAAGCGCATCAGATCCTAGAAATCTGGAGGCAGGAATGGGAACGCTCGCTGTGATTTTTTCCAGAGGCAAGGAAAACCATGCTTGAACCCAATCCAGATGGACGGCTCCGAGGGGTCGTCCTCATCGTGGATGACTCTCCGTTCCTGCGCAATTCCTTGAAAGAAGTTTTAGTAAGGAAATTCTCGGAACCGGAGAAGCTTCAGATCATCGAAGCGGGCAATCGGGCGGTCGCCCTTGACGAGTTTGACAAACACTCCCCTGACTTGGTTCTCTTGGACATTGTCATGCGGGAAGGGGAGAAAGAGGGGGT
>JAUYES010000271.1 GCA_030691225.1 Holophaga sp.
TGGGTCTGAAGGGCAAGGTGGCTACCGCCACGTTGACCGGGGCCTTGGGGCAGAAGGGCACCGCTTCGCCGGTGGCCCTGACGGGTGTGTTGGCCCGGGTAGCCCTGGATCTGAAGAGCGGCGCCCCTGTGGGTGCGGCCACACTGACTTCCCCCAAGGCTCAGATTATTGCCGCCGATGGCACCATCACCACGGTTTCAGTCATTCCTGGAACCCTGACGGCTCAATAAACTCGTGAAATAGCAAAACACCCCGGAGGCTTTGGCATCCGGGGTGTTTTGCTATTCAGGAACTCTAGAAACTCGCGCGAACACTCATCTGCCAAACCCTGGGCTGTTGGTAGTTGCCTGCGGTGAAGGCACCCGCCACGTTGTTGATGACGATCATGGGTTGCTGGTTGGTGGTGTTGTAGCACTCCAGGGACGTGCGCCAGGTGACTTGCTGGATGCGGAAGGAGTGAGCGAGAACGAGATCGAGGCTGGAGACCCAGGGAAGTTCACGCTCCCCTCTTCTTTCACCAGTTGCCAGCACAAGATCTCCCGAGATCTTTTCGAGTGAACTGTAGTGAAGGCCCGAGCGGCGGAAGTAGCTGCAGCTGATTTCGAGGCCCCAGGGTAAAGCGGCGCTGCCAAAGGCTTTGATGGCATGCCGAACGGATTCGTTGAGCGTTCCGCTGTATTGGGGCAGCCGGTAATCCTGACGCAGGCTGGGGATCTGGGCGAAGCCTGTATTTTTGCCGGTGGCGCTGGCCACGCTTCCCACTTCACTGTTGCCTTGCAGATCACCGTGCGAATAGCTGATCTGGAGGCGATGGCCACTTTCAAAACGACGGTGGGCTGTCACATCGAAGCCTTTGAAATTTCGCTCCAAGCCCGGGAGATTGGCGATGATTTTCTTTCCCGCCGAGGCGTTGGCCGCAGCGTTCAGCTCCGGCAAGTAGCCCCAGGTGGGGCTGTAGGTATCCAAAAGATTGCGGATGGCCTTTTGGGTATAGACGGCTTCCAGCGTCCAGCGGCCCACGCCGGGGATCTCCACTAGGCGTTCGAGACCAATCTGAGTGAGGTCGGTATGGGAGGCTTGCAGATCGGCGACAGCGATGTTTTTTACGCCTTGAGTGCCAGAGTTCTGGAAGGTTCGCCATTCACCTAAGGCCGGAACCCATACGGCCCTGCTGAAGGCTGGGCCACCGG
>JAUYES010000279.1 GCA_030691225.1 Holophaga sp.
CCGTCTTGCGCATCCCACCCTCGGGTGTGGGATGCTCGTCCCCCAGCCAGGAAAGCAGATCCTCCTCGATGGCAAAGCGGGCCACGCTCGATGCCCGGGTTCCAGGGAAGCGCATCCACCGGTCCAGATGATCGGCGAACCAGGTATCGGGATCGTTCAGGTTCATCTTGATCACAGCAAAGTTGCGCTCCACAGCCAGTCCGGCTCCGCCATCGCCCGCCAGGGCCAGGTCGATGGCAGCGTCCTGGTGCTTGGGGGTTAGCCGAACGCTTTGCCAAAAGCTCTCTTCGCCCCCGACGCCGCCTTTCTGACCCTTTAACCCTTTCATCCGCGCATCCTTATAGGCCGCCACTGCATCCGAGCCGTAATCCGCGATGCTGGCGCCGGGATAACGGCCCGGATTCTCAATGATCTCCTTGGCCGTATCTGCATCGCGAAGTTGCCCCAGGGCTTTCGCCGCGAAGGGTTGTAGCGAAGCAACTCCCATGAGCCCCCGCAGCGTTCCCTTCACCACAGGATCGATGGGCACCTCGCCGATTTGGGTGCCATCCGTCGTGGGCTTCTCCGCGGTGAGTGCACCATGCTGGCCCATCAGGCGAATGGCTTGCTCCAGCAGTGGGGCATCAAAATGGCCCATGTCCTTGGTATTCAGTCGCCCTGAAATTTTCTGCGCCATCCGCGCGACGTGGGCAATGCCTGACTCCCCGTCATTCACGCGATAGATTGCGTCACGTTTGGCTTGTATGGAAATAGGTTTACCAGCTATAGGCTTGGGACTCTGCAGAATCACAGGAATCGCCACATCCGCCATGGCCTCAAAAAGAGCCTGGGCGGCATCCGGTTCCTTGCACCGCTCGAAGAGCGTGTCCATGGCCTTGCCCACATCACCATCAGCACTCTTCAGGGCCTCTGTTCTTACCTGTTCATGGCGCTTGAGGGCCTTTTCGGCCTGCTTGATACGTTCTTTGGGATCGCCTTGAAGCTCGCCGGGGTCGATCTCCAGCGGATAGGCCCCTATATCGATTGCGGCAGATGCGGCGGCATGCGCCGGGGGCTTGACAAAACCCAGCGCCAAACCAAGCGCGAGGTAAACCTTAAAGCTCATATATCCCCCAATAGCACAGACAGTCAGTCCGATGGTCCACTTGGTCGCTTTTCGCATGCCCGCCTCTTGGATCGGTAGAGCGTTGATTGAAATCAGTTTTCATCATTATTCACCCTGGATGATGGTCACGGTTGCGGGCTTGCCCGCAAGGAAGTCCTCGCGGCTCAGGCCTTCGAACGGATTGCCACCTCTGTCGGTGCCCCAAAGACGAAGCGTGCATTTGGCACCAACTGTTTGAGTACCGGGCTTCAGGTAGACCCGCAAGTTTGAAACAATTTTATCGCGCATCATTTCCAGCATTGGCGAGGAAGGAATATTCAGACCCTC
>JAUYES010000286.1 GCA_030691225.1 Holophaga sp.
ATTCCTCTTCGCAGTGACTCAATTTTGTTGGGCCGAACCTCTCAGGCCCATATCTACCTTCCGGAACCCGAAATCAGACGTCGCCACGCCAGGCTTTCTGTTACCGAACGCCCAAACGGACTCAAAGGGGTTTCCATTCAAGACCTGCATTCTGTCAATGGCACCTTTGTGAATGGCCAACGAATCGAGGCATCGGAACAGTCCATGCCGCTGGAATCCGGCGACATTCTTCGCCTCGGCATTCATGCCTTCAAGCTGAAACATCTCGACCCGGTCGAACGCACCTATCACGAATCCATGCTGGCCCAAACCACCCTTGACCCTCTGACCGGCGTGAGCAATCGAGTCACCGTTTTGAGTTTTTTAGAAAAGCATTCAGACCTCGCTCTGCGTCATCAGCGTGCCCTTTCGCTCATCATTTGTGATTTGGACTACTTCAAAAACGTGAACGATTCCTGGGGTCATGCCGCCGGCGACGAGGTGCTCTCCTTTTTTGGTGGGCTCCTGATAGGGCGACTGCGCACCAGCGACCAAGTGGGTCGCATCGGTGGGGAGGAATTTCTTCTTGTTCTTCCCGAAACCCTGGGTCACGAAGCCATCAGCGTGGCCGAGGATCTTCGCCATACTTTGGAAACTGCGCATATCGCCGTCCCAAACCTGGCCGAGCCCCTTCGCGTGACCTGCTGTTTCGGAGTGGCCGAACTGACCGATGCCGATGGTACAGGACTTTCGTTTCTGGCCCGGGCCGATGCCGCGCTTTACCGAGCCAAGGCCGCAGGGCGCAATCGCGTCGAATTCGACGAGGTTCCATGAGCCTTCAGCTTCCCCGAAAGATCGGTTCAGTGCGGGTATTGGAGCGCCTCGGAGAAGGCGGTATGGCCTTTGTGCACCGCGCCGAAGATCTATTCCAACCCGATCGCCATTTGGCCATCAAGTTTTTGCGTCCCGAGGCCGCTTCCGATGCAGAGCTCGTCAAACGGTTTCTTCGCGAAGGTGAAATCCTCAAACAGCTTCGACATCCCAACTTAGTAGAAGTCCACGATTTTGGACGAGCCGGGTCTACGCCTTACATTTTGATGGAACTACTCCCCGGAGGTAGCTTCAAGGATTGCCGCGGCGAACCGCCCTCCAGGCTCTTGCGGCGAATTGTTCCGGTTCTGGATGCCTTGGCCTATACCCACGAACACGGCGTCATTCACCGCGATCTCAAGCCCAGCAATTTGCTTTTTGCAGAAAATGCGGTTTTGAAGGTTACCGATTTTGGAGTCTGCCTCTGGGAAGGGGGAGAGGGCACCCGCGTAACCCGCTCCCAGATGGTGGTCGGCACCATCGGCTATATGGCACCGGAGCAACACGGTGATCCCCGCAAGGTGGATGGGCGGTGCGATGTCTATGCCATGGGCTCTATCCTTTATGAATTTTGCACCGGTCAACCCTATAGCCAGGTGCAGTTGCCCCCTGCGGCCGTCCGCCCGGGTTTTCCGCCCGGATTAGCCATGATTCTCATGCAGACGCTGACACCGGATTTGGCCCGCCGTACACCCACCATGGTGGCCTTGCGCGATCAAATTTCGGCTTGGCTTGAACGCGCCGAAGCCGCCACCTGGGGCGAAGAACCCCTACCTGGCTTCCGAATCGAAAACCGGGATGCACCCACACAAACCATGGCAAAGGCTCAGGATCGCGGTGCCGATGAGCGATTGGGTCCGTACTTGGACGCCCTTCAAACCGGCGGCGTTGGAAGCCGTCGTGCCGCCGCCGAAGGGCTGCGAACCTCAGCACGTCCAGGCGATGAAGCCTACTTGCTCGAGGCTCTGGTCGCTTGTCCGGATGGCGCCCGTTTCGCCTTGGTAACAACGTTGGGTCAAGTGGGCACCACATCGGCCCTGCCAGTTCTTCTGGACATGCTCACGGACCCATTTGCCCGCGCCGAGGCTGCCGAAGCCGCCAGCCTGGTGGCCCAGCGTATTGGACAAGAACAGGAGACCCTGGCCGTGCTTCGGGAAGCAGGTCTGGGCGCGGTCTGGCGATGGACTCCCCGTGCGCGGTTGGGCGATGCGACCTGGGTGGAAGCCTTCCAGGCAGCCTGGGTAGGACTGACTCCTCCCTTGCGTTTGCAGGCCCTGAATTCGGCCTTATACCTCCCAGAGCACTTACGTGCCCGCGTGAAGAGTATTGCCGCCCCCGAAGCTCAACGCAGCAGTGGCAACCTCAAGCAGGCTTGGGATTCACTCTAAAAATAGATCCCGGAAAATCGCGCCATCCCACGCCTTTTCGAGTCGTGCATTCGATGAAATCCATTGCACATGAGCACCCGCGAATAGGCCGCTCCATAATGCGCCACGGCCTTCTTCTGTCCCAAACGCTTCGGTGGGCATTTCCACAAGCGTGGTGTGATCCCAACCCAGTTTTACATTGAGTCGCTTAAGGCGCCGCAGCCATTCCCCTTGGGAAAGGTTGCCCAAAAATAGCGTTGCTTCACCAATGACCTCTTCTCGATCGTGATAAGGCTGGCGCCCGTTTTCGTCATTGAAGCGTAGGCCCCCTAAAACGGAAGGTTCGATCAAGAGCCCCGCGGGGCTCCATTGGAGGCCACAGCACGCAACAGCCAGCTCGCAAATCCAATCCCAGGGTGTTTGGGTCGCTGAAAATAACCCCGCTTCAGGTAGCGGCAGCGGCATGAGCCCAAGCGCCACACCTTCCACGCGATTGCGCAGCTGGAAATAATTCAGCGTCCCCCATTCGGGAGCACTCAAGGCTGGCCGATCCTGCAATCGCGCGGCGCGCTGGATCAGCAGATGCCGAAGATTGGTGATCACCGATTCAGGATTCCATCATCTCGCTGAGGCTGCGACCGCCATGGATGCGCAGGATGGCATCACCAAATAACTTGGCCGTGGAGAGCACCCTGAGTTGCGGGATGGCGATTCGCTTTTCCATGGGCACCGGAATTGTGTCGGTGACCACCAGTTCATCCAGCTCCGAATTGGCCAAGACCTCGGCAGCAGAACCGGAAAGGATGGGGTGGGTGATACCCACACGCACCTTGGCAGCACCGAATTCACGGAGGATTCGGGCAGCTTCTTTGATGGAACCGCCAGTGGCGATTTCGTCGTCGAAAATGATGCAGTCTTTGCCA
>JAUYES010000288.1 GCA_030691225.1 Holophaga sp.
CGATGCGGCGATGGCAGTCTTCGCAAAATTGAGCTTCTCGGGCCTGGAAAAAGTCTCGGATGGCCGCGTGAAAGGCGGGGCGACATTCCGGTGTACCAACGGAATTGATGGAAAGGCTCAGGTGCTTTAGGCCCAGGTCATGGAGAAATTCCATCAGCATGAGGAGGCTCTCGGCCTCGCTTTCGGGGGTGGCAACCCCAAAACTTTCGGCACCAATCTGCCAGAACTGACGGTAGCGCCCAGCCTGCATGCGTTCGTAACGAAACATCGGTCCGATGTAATACAGCAACTTGGGGTCATTGTTGACCAGGAGCTTGTGCTGAATCATGGCTCGCACCACGCCAGCCGTATTCTCGGGGCGCATCACTACGTGGCGGCCGCCCTTGTCGGTGAACTCGTACATCTCCTTGTTGACGATGTCGGAACTCTCACCCACGCTACGCTTGAAGACCTCGATCTCTTCTAGGATGGGGGTGCGGATTTCCTCGTAGCCATGGCGAGCGAAGACACCTCTCGCGGTATCCTCGATTCGAAGAAACCATCCCATTTCGTTGCCAAACAGGTCCCGTGTGCCTTTAACCGATTGCGCCATTTCAAGACTCCCGAGGATCTTCTTGATCCTCCTCTTCAGCCTACTGGCTTGGAGCCAAACCCCAAAACCCATCCCTGAGGCTGCTGCACGGCTGAAGGTGGCCGTGGATCCCGGCCACGGGGGTGAGGACGGCGGAGCCGTGGGGCCGAAGGGGCTCCGAGAGAAGGATGCTGCCCTAAAAATCGGGGAAAACCTAAAAGTTGCCTTGGAAGCGGCAGGCTTCGATGTGCTGATGATTCGGACGGAGGATGTCTTGGTGCCGCTTTGGGACCGAGCAAGGCTGGCCAACGAAGCCGGTGCCGATCTCTTCATTAGTCTTCATCTGAATGCGGCCCGAGCCAAATCGGCCAAGGGCTCCGAGGTGTATTTCCTGAGCCTCGACCAGGGCGATCGTGATGGGGCGGAAGTGGCCGCCATGGAGAACGGAGGCGAAGGGGTTGCCCCGGCCCCGGATTCCGTGCTTTCGAGCATCCTCCAAGATCTTGCGCAGAAGGCCTACCTTCAGGAGTCCGAACGATTGGCCGTGAGCATTCAGGGGCAACTTAATCGCCTGGGGGGAATCAAAGAACGAGGTGTGAAACAGGCTCCCTTCGTGGTGCTGCGGGGTGCAGCCATGCCCGCGGTGCTCGTGGAAGTGGCCTTCATTTCGAATCGTCAGGAAGAAGCAAAATTGCGTGATGCCTCTTTTCAAAAGAAGGCTGCGGAGGCCATGGCCATGGGTGTGCGGAGGTTTTTTGGTGCGACTCCCAGCACGGCTCGGCGAAGGGCCGCCGAACAGACAAAGTGAGGCAATTTTTCTTTCCGATGCTCGGACCCCCATAAAAAACCTCGCTAGACTGGAGCCCATGGAACCCTACCGCGTACTTATCGTGGATGACGAGCAGGATTTTCGGAGCCTCCTGCTGGAGGCACTCGAGTCCATGGGATATGTCGTGGAGGGTGCCGAGAGTGCCGAGAAGGCATTGGAATTAGTGCGAAAAAAACATTTCGCGGTCATTTTTACGGACTTGAATATGCCTGGGGGGCAATCGGGTCTTGATCTTCTTCGGGCAATCCAAGATTACGATCCCAAGGCGTTCACCATCTTGATGACGGGTTATGCCACTACCGAAGCTGCGGTGCAGGCCCTGAAGCGGGGTGCCTACGATTTCATTCAAAAACCCTTCAAGCTCGTGGAACTCGAAGCGAGCCTAGTGCGAGCCTTGGGGCACTATCGGACCCTGCGAGAAAACGAGGCCTATCAGAGTCGCCTCGAAGAAATGGTCATGGAGCGCACCCAGGAAATTCTGGGCCTGAAGGAAGATATCGAAAAACTCTTCGAAGGTTTTGTGAAGGCTTCAGTGACGGCCATTGAAGCGCGAGATCCTAGCACCTCGGGTCATTCCAGCCGGGTGGCCGACTTGACGGTGGGGCTAGCGGAAGTCGTTAACCGCACGCCCAGTGGCCCCTACGGTGATGTTCGTTTTAGCGATCAGCAGATCAAGGAAATTCGCTATGCCAGTCTGCTGCATGATTTCGGCAAAGTGGGCGTGCGTGAACAGGTCCTGGTGAAGGCCAAGAAACTGGAACCGGAGCGACTCGAGCGGATCCTTCAGCGGCTCTATCAAAGGGATTTAGAGCTTGCCATAGCGGCGATGGAGCGGGCATGGGATGAAGGAGCTGCTCAGGAGACCGCGAGTTTTCAGCGGTTGCTTCAGGAGCGAAACCAGCAAAGCCGACACCTTGTTGAACTCATCCTTCGCTGCAATGAACCGCAGGTTTTGCCTCGTGAAATTGCCGATCGGATGGACGAATTGGAGTTGCTGGACTTTGCGCATTTCGAAGGAACTCGAGGGCGCATTCTGGAAGCCGAAGACGTGGCGGCGCTGCGAATTCCCAAGGGCAGTCTTTCGACCGAGGAGCGTGACGAAATCAATAGTCACGTTTCCCACACCTTCCGGTTCCTAAGCCAGATCCCCTGGACGACAGGTTTAGCGGATCTGCCCGCGATTGCTTATGCCCATCACGAGCGCCTGAATGGCAAGGGCTATCCTCAGGGGCTAACCTCCGCCCAAATTCCTGCGCAGAGCAAACTTATGGCCGTGGCCGATGTCTACGACGCGCTGGTGGCTGCCTATCGCCCCTACAAAGTTGCCGTGACTGTGGCCAAGAGTCTGCAAATTCTGGAAGACGAGACCAAGGCCGGACTCTTGGATGCTGAAGTATTCCGTCTTTTTGTCGACGCTCGGGTATTCGAACTTACGCTGCACAGGATTCAGGGCTGATATGGTCCCTGAATGGGTGCTACTGGTTGACGACGAGCCTGAACTGAGGGTTTCCCTGCGTGAGGCGCTGGAGTCTGACGGTTATTCCGTGGAGGAGGCTGATAGCGCCGAAATGGCTCTTGGCATGATCGAGCGCCAGCACTACCCGGTGATCATTACGGATCTGAATATGCCGGCGGGAAAATCGGGTCTTGATCTGATCGAAATGGTAAGAGCCAGGGACCCGAAAACGCTTTGCATTGTGATCACAGGCTTTGCCACGCTGCGGGTTTCCATCGAGGCACTCAAGCGGGGTGCGTACGATTTCCTGCAAAAACCCTTCAAGCTGGAAGAGCTTGAGGCGGTCATCGATCGAGCTCTCGAACTTTCGCGCCTACAGAAACAAGTCGAAGCCTATCAAGGCGAATTGGAATCCAGGGTCTTGGCCCGTGTCTCGGAGTTGAATTCGTTTCAGGAGGATGTGCTTCGCCTGAATCGGTTGCTCTGTGAGGCCCTGGGGGTAACCGAGGAAACCGCCCTGGTGCGACCCTTTCTTGACTGCTTGAAGGCTCGGTTTTCTCCCGATGGACTCGTCATGTTTCTTCCGGGGCCATCGGGAACCTGGCGGGTGGTGCATCAGGAAGGCCCGCGCCCCTGGACGGCATCCCCGGATCTTCCACCCGCCGAAAATTTCACAGAAGTCCTTGGTTGGGGCGAAGAGAGTGGTTATGGCGATGGCTACCTTGTTCCCTTGAGGCACACCGGGCGCACACTTGGCGCACTTTTCCTTGGTTTCGAGTCGCGATCTTCCTTCGTCCTGGAGGATTCTTTTTTTGAACTCTGGTGCGATCAAATCATTGCGGCACTCTACGGCTTTCAGTGTCTGCAGGCCCATGCGGCGTCCATGGTTGCTAAGAAGGGTTGATTTCAATGCGAAATGCGGCTTTTGATCTTCTTTGGACCGGGTTCGATGGGCTGGATGCAGGCGAGGTCAAGGGTCCCGAAGCCGGAGCGATCATCCTCTTTGCTCGCAATCTCGATGCCGATCCCATCAGTGGGCCCGCCCGGTGCCATGCGCTGATTCGAGGACTTCATGCCAAGTGGGGCCATGGCGTGCCTCTTGCCGTGGCTCTGGATCAGGAGGGTGGGGCCGTGTCCAGACTGCGCGTGTGGGCGGGTCCAACACCAAGTCTGCGGGCCATTTGGGAACAGGGAGGCGCCGCTGCTTGCGCCCGCTGGGGAGGTCTCTGGGGTCAGGGTTTGCGCATTCTTGGTTTCAACGTGGATTTTGCGCCAGTGGCCGATCTTTGGGATGGGCATCCCAATACCGGCATGGGAGATCGCTGCGCGAGTCTTGATCCCGGTGAGGTCACCGTGGCTGCAGGTGCTTTTCTGCATGGCTTGGAATCCACCGGGGTGCGCGGCTGCTTAAAGCATTTTCCTGGCCTGGGGGGGACTCGGGTGGATAGCCATCGAGCGCTGCCTGAGTTGGAGGATGAAGTTCAGATTCAGCGCAATCTTCAGCCATTCCGAGCCCTGGCCCATCAAAATCGTTTAATGATGGTCGCCCACTTGAAGACACCCGGTACGGCGGGGTTGCCGGCCAGTTTCCATCGTGGTTCGGTAGCGGAAAATCCCTGGGGCATTCAGGGGCGCTGGATCCCCGACGATCTAGAAATGGGCGGTTGCGGCGATTGGGATTGGAAGGATAAGGTTCGACTCTCGCTCGAAGCAGGGCACCAAGCCTTGTTGGTCTGCCAGTCCGCGCAAGGCATCGACGCGTGCGCCACGGCCTTGGCTGGCATGCCGGAAAATCTCTGGGCCTTGCCTCGCCAGAACTTTCTCGACCTGCGCAGAAATTTGATGCCATCCGAGGCCGGTGCCTTTGACGCTTCGAGATGGGCTGCTTGGCTTTCGGCAGTCCGAAACGAGGCCGCAGGATCCTAGTCTTCTCTTCCGCTATCCTGGAACCTTCGAGGAGCACCCATGGTTGAACGCGCCTATTATCCGCCCATCGTCATCGAGGAAACGCCTCGCGGTGAGCGCAGCTACGACATTTATTCTCGTTTGCTCAAGGACAACATCATTTTTCTGGGCACGGCCATCGACGATAGCGTGGCCAATGCGCTTGTGGCTCAGATGCTGTTCCTGGAATCGGAAGACCCGGACAAGGATATTCAGATCTATATCAATAGCCCCGGTGGCAGCGTGACGGCGGGGTTGGCGATCTACGACACCATGCAGTTTGTCAAGAACGATATCGTCACCTACTGCATCGGTCAGGCCGCCAGCATGGGCGCGCTGCTCCTTTCGGCGGGCACCAAGGGCAAGCGTTTCGCGCTGCCCAGCAGTCGCATCATGATCCATCAGCCCTCGGGCGGCGCTCAGGGGCAGGCTTCGGAAATCGAAATCACCTTCAAGGAAATCCAGCGGCTGAAGGAAATGCTGACGGACATCATGGTCAAGCACACGGGGCAGACGGCGAAGAAACTCCAGAGGGATATGGATCGTGACTATTTCATGAGCGGTGCGGAGGCTCTGGAATACGGTCTGATCGACAAGGTCCTTAGCGAACGCGCCTAGTGTTTGTCCGGGGGACCGGCTGCGGCCTTTGGCTTGTGCCTACCCCCCGGAGCTCCTGCGTCTTTCCCAGGCGGAGCCTGGGGAAGGCGCCTGTGATTTTGGACGGTGGTTTCTCTAAGCGGGAGCAGGAAGGGCAAACGCCTCCGGGCCGTGGCTTCCAGGGATGGTGTCCCTTTTTTGCAGAGCCTTGGAATGACTGGGTTTGGGGTGGCCTTGTGCTATCGTTCCTTCTATGGACGCATGCTTCATAGCTAATGACCATCTTCGGGCGGAGTTTGTAGCCAAGGGCGGCGAGTTGCGTCGGCTGCAGGTATTGCAGGGGCCCAACTTGCTCTGGGATGGAGATCCGGAGGTTTGGGGGCGGGTATCGCCGGTGTTGTTTCCCATCGTGGGCAAATTGAAGGACGGGGTTCTGCGCCATCAGGGGCAAAACTATCCAATGGGGCAGCATGGTTTTGCGCGGGATTTGGATTTCAGGTTGGTTCGGCTGAGTCGAGAAAGCTGCACCTGGGCACTGAAAGATGACGAGATCACACGTAAACAATTTCCTTTTCCCTTTGAATTACGCATCACCTACACCGTTACCGAATTCACCTTCAGTGCCGAGTATGAGATTCGAAATCCTGGTCAGGAGCCGCTTCCCGTGAGCCTGGGGGCTCATCCCGCCTTTCGTTGGCCGCTGCCGGGTGGACATCGGGAATCTCACCGGATCGAGTTTGATCATCCAGAGGTGGCGCCCATCTCAAGGCTTCAAGATGGCCTTTTGGACCTTCATCCCTATGCCAACCCAACCGATGGCAGCATTTTGAAGCTTCGAGATGACCTTTTCAGGCAGGATGCCCTGATTTTTGATCAGGTCCGTAGCCGCTCGCTACGCTACACGGCGCCCGGGAGTCTGGGGCTTGAAATGCACTGGCAGGGGTTCCGTCAACTGGGTTTGTGGAGCATACCCGGTGCGGATTTTCTTTGCATCGAGCCCTGGGCGGGCACGGCCAGTCCCGTTGGATTCGATGGAGAGTTCAGTGCTAAGCCGGGGGTCATGATCCTCGAACCCAGCGCCAGTCGAGGCTTTCGATGGAGCGTCAAGGTGCTTCCGCGAAAATGATCCTTTCTCCAAGTCGGGTCCTCTGGGAAACTGGAAGATTGGTCTGGAGGATGGAATGGCAATTCAATGCGGCATCGTGGGGCTACCCAACGTAGGTAAGTCCACATTATTCAACGCGCTCACCCGGGCTGGGGCCGCTAGCGCCAACTATCCCTTTTGCACCATCGAGCCCAACACTGGGGTGGTGGATGTTCCCGATGAACGTTTAGGGAAACTTGCAGAGATTGTGAAGCCCATCCGAACCCTGCCTGCGGCTCAGGAATTTGTCGATATCGCCGGTTTGGTCCGAGGTGCCAGTAAGGGCGAGGGGCTGGGCAATGCCTTTCTGGCAAATATTCGCGAAACGGATGCCATTGTCCAGGTGGTTCGCTGCTTTGAAGATGGCGATATCACCCATGTCGAAGGCCACGTTGAACCCGCACGGGACCTGATGATCATCGATACGGAATTGATCCTCAAGGATATGGAAGCTATCGAGAAGGCGTTGGATCGCCATTCCAAGATTGCCAAGGGTGGCAATAAAGAATCCCAAGCCCTGGTGATTGTGCTCGAAAAAATCAACGCAGTGCTCAATGAAGGCCGATGGGCACGATCAGCGGATTTGTATAAAGAAGAAATCGCGCTGGTCAAACCTTTCTGTCTCTTGACGCTTAAGCCCATGCTGCTCGTCGGCAACATCAGCGAGACGGATATCGCCAATCCCAGCGCCAATCCCCATTACGTCAGCCTAGAAGCCGCGGGTGCCGAGCGCGGTTGCCCGGTGATACCGATTTGTTCGAAGCTTGAGGCTGAAATTCAGGAACTCTCCGAGGAGGAACGCCCCATGTTCCTGCAGGAAGCGGGTCTTGTGGAACCAGGACTCAATGTTTTGATTCGGGCCTCCTTCCGGTTATTGGGGTTGCAGACCTACTTCACAGCAGGCGTTAAAGAGGTGCGAGCCTGGACCATCCCGATCGGTGCCACGGCACCCCAATCTGCGGCCGTCATTCACACCGACTTTGAAAAGGGTTTTATCCGTGCCCAAGTCATCGCCTACGAAGATTTTGTGCGGCTCGGTGGGGAACAGGCCGCCAAGGAAGCGGGCCGGATGCGTTCCGAAGGCAAGGAATACGTGGTTCAGGATGGCGACGTCATGCATTTTCTCTTCAATGTTTGAGATTGAACTGGCGCAAGGTTAATTAGACTGGCTTCATCAGCCGAAGGGCTTACAGGGGGAACTTCGACGGATGAACCGGACTCGAAATGAAAAATCGGCAGGGAAAGACAATCCCCTCGAAGACCCGGCCTTCATACAAGCCGCCATGCATTGGCTCTTCGAGTCTGAATCGGAATTTCCGATCAAGGTCGAGGGTGCCAGCACGCTTCCTTATTCTTCGGTCATCAAGGAATTTGGAGGCGGAAAGGGGCCGATGCTGCTCAAGCTCTTTCGGCCCCTTCCGCATGAATTACTGACGGGGGCTGTTTTTCATACAATTTTCCCCTTCGAGGATCGACGCTACGAGGCCCTGATCACCTTTCTGGGGCGCGAGGGCTACCTGCAATACCGTTTCAGCATGCCCCAGAGCTTGTCTTTGGCGGATCGGCGCAGTTCCAAACGGTTTCCCTTTCGGCCACGGGAAAGTGCCTACGTTACCGCCCAGGACGGTCGCATTCCGGCGCTAGGTGTAGCTGGGCCCTTGGTCAATATCGGATTGGGTGGTTTTGCCATGCGGTTGGACCGAGTCCTTAAGCTCGATGACGGGATGAGGATTCCCGTTAATACGGCTTTGTTCGACCGAGACAAAGGCTTTCCTCGTGTGCGTATCCAGGATCTTCCTCGGCTGCCAATTTTAGAGTGGCGGGGAATCGTCACCCACGCCACGGCCCGTGGCGATGAAGTGATTCTGGGTTTTGGCTTCGGCGAACTGGGTGAGAGCGAGGCCAGGGCCCTGGGAGATTGTCTGACTTTTCGCGAAAAATCCTTGCGCGGGGGGG
>JAUYES010000294.1 GCA_030691225.1 Holophaga sp.
GATCCGACAGCGACTCGGAGAGGGTACGTTTGGCATCGTTTTCGAAGCCATGGACTCGGAGCGCAAGTTGCCGGTTGCTCTGAAATTGCTGCACGAGCCCCGCGCAGAAGCTCTCTACCTTTTTAAACAAGAATTCAGGGCCCTGGTGGATTTGGTGCACCCCAATCTGGTGAGCCCCTTCGAACTACTTTCCTTTGGTCCGCAGTGGTTTTTCACCATGGAATTGGTGGCTGGGAGGACCTTCCTGGCCTACCTCAGGGGCGAAACGGGTGCTCCGGAAAACAACCTCGACCAAACCTTGAGCAGTTCCCAAAGAGATTTTCGCGCAGCGGCTTCCTCTGATTCCCCCAGTCGGGACCGACCCAGCACCGCGGAAGAGGTGGAGGCATTCCCCATTTCCCCGTCACTGTATTCGGCGCCTCCGAGCTATGAGCCCTTCGCCGATCTGTTGATTCAGATGGCCCAAGGCCTCGGCGCCTTGCACGGAGCTGGCCTGCTGCATCGGGATATCAAACCCGGTAATGTTCTGGTCACCTCGGATGGCCGGGTAAAGATTCTCGATTTTGGCCTGGCAACCTTAGCCGCACCGGGAGTCGGGGATAGCACCAGTGGCGAGGCCGTGGTGGGGACGATCGCCTACATGGCCCCAGAACTGGCCAAAGATGAACCGGGCACCGCTGCCTGCGATTGGTATGCCGTGGGCGTGATGCTATACCAAGGGTTGACCGGGCAATTGCCATACACCGGCACGCCACTGGAAATGGCGAAATTCCGGCGCGAGTTCGACCCCTGCCCACCCTCCCTGCTCGTTCCCGGAATTCCCGTAGAACTCGAACAACTCTGCATGGATCTGCTTCAGCGCGATCCAAGCCTTCGCCCCACGGGAGCCGAAGTCCTCCGGCGTTTGGGTCAGGTGGCGCCTAATCGCAACCCCGGCCATGAGGAAATCCTGAATGCCGTCTCGGCACCTTCCACGGGCCGGGCCCAGGAGATGAGACTTCTCCTGCAAGCCTTCGAGCGCGTCAAGCAAGGCGCCCCCCGCATCGTCTCTCTCCGTGGGGCTTCGGGGCTTGGCAAGTCCTTTATCGTTCGTCGGTTTCTTCGTGAAATCCACCGCATGGAGCCCCAGGCGCTTCTCTTGGCAGGCCGCTGCTACGAGCAAGAATCGGTGCCCTTCAAGGCTCTTGACAACCTCATCGATGCCTTGGGCCAACACCTGAGACAGTTGCCCGAAGCCGAGCTCGAAGCCCTGCTGCCGCCCCGCGCGAAAGCTCTCGCGAGAATGTTTCCGGTTTTACAGCAACTCCCCGCACTCGCAGGGCCCGAGGAAGAAGTTGAACCCCTTGAGTTCCGGCGCCGAGCCTTGACGGCACTGCGGGAGCTCTTGAGTCGCTTAGCGGCAAAACAACCCGTGGTGCTGACCATCGATGATTTGCAGTGGGGTGACCTGGATAGCGCCGCCCTTCTGATCGACTTAATGGCCCTTCCCGATGCCCCTCCGCTGCTATTGCTGCTTTGCAGCACAAAAGAAGGTAGCGAATCTTCAACCTTCCTAGCAGCCCTGGAGGCCGCGCCTCATTTCGCTCAGCAGACTCTGGGCGTCGAGCTGAAGGAGCTCCCTGAATCCGAGGCCCTCAGTCTCGCCTTGGCTCTGTTGGGGCCAGATTACGTCGACAGCGCCACCGCGGCCCGACAAATCGCCGCGGAATGTGGGGGCAACCCGTTCTACATCGGCGAAATGGCCCGGCAAATGCGGGCCGGAACACTCGCTCCCGGGGGCGACCTAGACTCCTACCTCACTTCCCGAATTTCGGATCTCCCTGAAAGTGCCCAGCGGATCCTGCGGGTACTGGCTGTGGCGGCCTGTCCACTGGCCCACGAGCCGCTTCGCAATGCGGCCGAGGTCCACGACGAGGCCCCCCAATCGATTACCCTCCTTCGGGCGGCACATCTCGCACGACCGCTGAGTGGCCCTCGACGGCGCACCCTCGAGATTTATCACACCCGAATCCGTGCCCTACTCATACACGCCATGGCCCCAGCGGAACGCCGCGCGATTAATCTCGCCCTTGCCTTCGCGCTGGAAGCAAGCGCCGACGCCGATCCCGAAACGCTAGCGATCCATTTTGAAGGCGGAGGAGAGCTTGGCAAGGCCTCCGAATTTACAGCCCTTGCCGCCGAAAAGGCCTTTACGGCCCTGGCCTTCGATCATGCCGCCATGCTCTTCCGACACTCCCTCAAGCTTCGCCCTGCGGACGATCCTGCTGTTTCGCGACTCCTCACCGCGCTTGGCGATGCGCTGACCAACGCCGGTCGTAGCGCCGAAGCTGCGGAAAGCTACATGCTGGCCATCGAGCGGGTACCACGAAAGGAAGTCTCCAGGCTGCGTCGCCGCGCCGCCGAGGAATACCTGCGTGCCGGACAGATGGAATTGGGCACCGCGGTGCTCCAAGATGTCCTCACCAGCGCGGGCGAGACCTATCCCTCCAGCAAATTCTGGGCGGTGGTTTCGATTCTCTTCTACCGCTTTCGACTCAAGCTGCGGGGCCTATCCTTTCGAGAACGACCGGCCGCAGAAGTATCGCCGAAGGCTCTGGAGAAAATCGATGTCCTTTGGGCAGCTGCCATGGGCCTTGGCCCTATTGATATTTTGCGTGGCACCGATTTTCAGGGCCGCCAACTCTTCAAGACGCTCGAAGCCGGTGAACCCTTCCGAGTGGTGCGCGCCCTGGCCCATGAAACCATTTTTGTGGCCCAGCACGGCAGCAAGAACCTGGCCGCCACGCAACGTATTGTCTCAAGCACCCTGGCCCTGGCCGAACGGCTGGGGCACCCCAAATCCCTGGCGCGAGCCTATATCGCATCTGGAATCGCAAGCACGCTCCAGGGTCGTTGGCGGGCCGCCGCCAATTTTCTGCTCCAAGCTGAAGCCCTGTTGAGGGATCACTGCACGGGTGTTGCCTACGAACTCCACATCACTCAACACCACCGACTATTGGTCCTCACTTACATGGGGCGCCTGGGTGAAGTAGCCCACAGTTTGCCGGTTTTGCTGAAGGAAGCTCGGGAGCGTGGGGATCTCTTGGCCATCACGGATCTCCGCCTGAGCGTGGAAGCACCCCAAAAGCTCGCGGAGGACCGCCCCGACCTTGCCCGCATCGAAGTGGACGAAGCGACTGCCGCCTGGACCACCATGGGCTTCCATACCCAGCACTACCACGCCATGGTTTCTCGAGTGAATCTCGAACTCTATCTCGGCAACCTGCCGGAGGCCGCCAGAATCCTGGAACAAACCTGGCCGGCACTAGCTTCTTCGATGCTGCTGCGAGTCCAGACCATCGCCATCACCGCCTGGGAATTGCAGGCCCGTGTGCATCTGGGTCAGGCCTTCGATCCATGCAAACGCACCCACCATATCGCAGAGGCTCACCGAGCCATGGCTCGTATCCAACGAGAAGACACAGATTATGGTGATGCCTTGATGCTGAAATTAAACGCCCTGGAAAGTCTGGTCGTGGGACAACCCATCGAGGCCAAGGCACAACTCCTCGAGGCCGAGATCAAGTTCGAAGCCTGCGATATGACGGCGCACGCCGTTACCATGCGACTGGCCCGAGCCATTCTTTCGGGTACCGAAGGAGAGGCCTCTCGACATAGCGCAGAAGCCTGGTTTGAGTCCCAAGGGGTTAAAAAGCCCAAGCGCTATACCGTGATGCAACTACCTACGTCCCTGCTCAGAAACTAACCCGGACCCCGAGCTGAATTTGCCGCATGGGCGCAAAGCGTACATGCGTTCCATAGGCTGGTGTTTGAGAAGACTGATTGTTTTGAACCTCAATCACATTCGTTGTGTTGAAGAAATTGAAGAGATCCAGCAGCACATCGGTCCGGGCCTTGCCGGTGCGGAAGGCGCGGGAGACTCTCAGATCCACATTCCGCGTCCAAGGTGTCGTTTCGCTGTTGCGTCCAACACCCACGGGGCGATCGCCGGCCGGGTCACCGTCTTGGTTCCGGTCGTAGCCCTGAAGCTGGCTATAGGGGCGCCCCGAGGCGATGCGAGCGATCACGGCCAGCGTCCAATTGCGAGCCCAGGGGCTCCGTTCGGCGCTGCTGCGCAGGATGCCGCTAAACAAGAACCGGTGCCGCTGATCCTGAAAGGCCGGGCCCATCTCCGTGGTGGGATCGAAGGTGTTTTGCGGTGGCAGGGTGAAGGCCCAATCCGTTACGTTGTCTTCGGCCTTGCTCAAGGTGTACGAAGCCTGCCAGTTCTGGTGTGAACTCACCATCCAATGCCAT
>JAUYES010000303.1 GCA_030691225.1 Holophaga sp.
CCGCCTTGCTCCAACGCACCACGTTGCAACGGGTGGAGGTGAGCCTTGATCTTGAACCGAATCTGCCCTCGATCCTGGGTGAACCTAGCGCTCTCTCTAGCACCATCATGAATCTCTGCATCAACGCCTTGGATGCGATGCCCAAGGGCGGTCGGTTGCGCCTTGCCACCCATCATTGTGAGGACCGGGTGGAACTGATCGTGGAAGATAGCGGGGAAGGCATGAGCCAAGACGTTCAGAAGCGAGCGATGGAGCCCTTCTACACCACCAAGCCCGTTGGCAAAGGTACGGGTCTTGGGCTGTCCATGGCCTACGGGATCCTTAAGGCCCATGGCGGGGCCATCGATATTCAAAGTGAACTTGGGCAGGGCACGCGGGTTCGGTTGAGCTTCCCCGTTGCCCGCGCAGAGAGGGCAATGGGCGAGCCTCCAATGGTTTCCATCGCTCCAGCCCTGAAGGCTCTGAAGGTGCTTCTGGTGGATGACGACGAGCTCATTCGCTCCTCGGTGCCTGCCATGCTCGAAACCTTGGGGCATCGTGCCGAGGTAGCGTCGGGCGGCCTCGAAGCGCTGCGGCGATTAGAAAGTGGGCTAGAGGTCGACTTGCTTATCTTGGACATGAACATGCCAGGCATGAGCGGGCTAGAAACCCTGGGTCGGGTGCGCTTGATTCGGCCTCACCTGCCCATCCTCGTGGCCACCGGTTTCAAGGAGACCGGACTCGATGAGATCCTCGCCCAGCACCAGGGCGTGTCAACACTTCCCAAGCCATACGGAATGGCTGATCTAGCCGCAAGATTGCGGACCTAGGCTCGACTATTTCGCCGTTCCAACGTGTTGTCGTGAACACAAAATCAAGGCTATGGCGCTGTCCTAGGGCTGTATTCTGGCTGCATGGACGAGCGCAGGGCACAACTTGGTCGGATTCATCGTGATTTCCCCTCCCTTGATTCCTTGGGACAGGTTTTCCGATAGCCATGGCGATTCGAACCAACATCGAAAAAAGTCCGGTCTTGAAACGCAAGTTGGCGGATCTGCCCAAATCGCCCGGCGTTTATCTCTACCGTGATCAGGAAGCCAACCTGCTCTACGTAGGCAAGGCCAAGGTGTTGCGCAATCGGGTCAAGAGCTATTTCCAGCAGCAAAATCTGGACGCCAAGACCCGCCGACTCGTGGGCCGCATTTGGGATCTGGAATTCATCGTTTGCGAAACCGAGTTGGAAGCCTTGGTGTTGGAGAACAACCTGATCAAGGAGCACTTTCCGCCATTCAATATCTTGCTGCGGGACGACAAGAGCTATCCCTACGTGAAACTCACCTGGAAAGACGATTTCCCCCAAGCCTTTGTCACGCGCCGAGTGGTGAAGGATGGCTCGCTATACTTCGGCCCGTTCTTTCCGGCCAGCACGGCCTACCGCACCGTGGAATTGGTGTATCGGTTCTTTCAAGTGCGCGATTGCGATTTGGTGATCGATGGCAAACGGGCGAGAGCCTGCATGAAATACCAGCTCCACCGCTGCACGGCGCCCTGCATCGGCGTGGTGAATGCCGAGGCATACCGAGAACAGGCCAAAGAAGCGCGCCTTTTCCTGGAAGGCAAGCGCGACGAACTGAAGTCGCGGTTGGAAACGGCCATGTGGAAAGCCGCAGAGAATCATGCTTTCGAACAGGCCGCCCAGCACCGGGATTCCTTGCAGCAATTGGACGCTTGGTTTACGAAACAAAAGGTCGCCACCGTGGATCAGGAGGATATGGATCTCTTTGGTAGTGCGGTGCTGGATGGTCGGGCTTGCATCCATCGGTTGGTGATGCGCGAAGGTCGCATGGTGGGGAGAAAAGAGTACTTGCTGGACGAAGTGGAGTCCTTCGACGGCGCTTTGTTGGCGCAGGTGCTTCAGCGCATCTATGCCGTGGAGCCTGTGCCAGCGCGTCTTTTGGTGGAAGTGGAACCCGACGATATGGAATTGCTGCGGGATTGGCTGGGGGGTATGCGCGGTTCCAAACCCACCATCCGCGTGCCACAGAAGGGCGAAAAATTGGATCTTCTGGCCATGGCTCAGGAAAACGCTCGTTTGGCTCTGGAGCGAAAATTTGAGCCCGCACGTCTCAATCAGGCGGTGTTAGAGGGTTTGCAGGCATTCCTGGGATTGGCGCACCTGCCACGGCGCATCGAATGCTTCGATATCAGCCACGGTCAGGGACGCGAAGTTGTTTCTTCCTGTGTGGTCTTTACGGATGGTATTCCCGACAAGGCCAACTACCGTCGCTTCAAACTCTCCAACGAGCAAAACGACGATTTTGCCAACATGCAAGAGACCGTAAATCGACGGTACCGCAGGTTGCGCGATGAGAACCGTGAGATGCCCGATCTGGTGTTGATCGATGGCGGCCTAGGCCAATTGCATGCGGCACAGGAGGCGCTGCACGAGCTGGAACTAGATCATTTGGAACTTGGCTCGTTGGCGAAGAAGGAGGAATTGGTTTATCGGCCGGGTTCCTCTGAACCGCTGCGCATTCCGAAATCGAGCCCGGTGTTGCAATTGCTCCAGCGCATTCGGGACGAGGCGCATCGTTTCGCCATCACCTACCACCGCGCCTTGCGGGCCAAGCGCACGCTGCAAACTGAATTGACGCAGATCCCGGGCATCGGTGATGCAACCGCCAAGAAATTGCTCCAGGCCTTTGGCAGTGTCACCAAAGTTCGGGAAGCTGGTATTAGCGATCTGGAAAGCGCTGTGGGCAAGGCTGCAGCTCAGAAGGTGCAGGCCTGGCGCACTAAGTCGTAGCGACAAAACTGGACCGATGGCGGTCCTTAAGGTTTGATTCCCTCAAGGGCGAGCAGATCCTTCTTGGCGGCCTTGCTGCCAGCTTCGGCGGCCTTGCGGTACCAGCGAAGCCCTTCTTCCCGATTCGGGGGCACATTCAGGCCGTTGAAATACATAACGCCCAGGGTTCGCATGGCGGCTGCGTCACCCTTTTGGGCCTTGTCGTAGTATCCGCGAAGGGCAGGAGGAATTTCTACCACGGGCGCTTGAGTCTCGGGAGGTGTTACGGGGTCGGGGTTCGCTGGAACCTCGGCAGGTGCTTCTTCGGTTTTTTGGGAGGACGGGTCGCCAAGACCCAGGAGCTCCGGCTTTACAAGGTAGGTTCCGCCAACTCCTCCACCGAGGAGCAGGGCCGCGGCCGCAGCCCAGACCCAGCCTGGGATTCCTCGTTTGGTGGTGGCGGGCAGGGGTGGGGCTTGGTGATGCGCAAGCTGAATTTCGGGGATATCGTGGGTTCGCTTGGGATCTTCGGCCATGGGCAGGCCAACGGAAAGGACTTGCGTTTCTGCCGGGGGCAACGGTTCGCCGGTGCTGCAAATCTGGGTGACAGAGGCCGGGGGCGCCACGGCTAAGACTTGCGTTTGCTGCGGATCTTGGGCGCTCACATTCAGACTCGCCTCGGCAGCGGGAACTACGGCCAGAACTTGGGTTCGCTGCGGGTCACCGGCAGGAAGAATCAACGTTGTATCCGTGGAAGGTGCCACCGGAAGGGCTGGAATGGTTTCCTGAATTTCAGGAGGCGTCGGCTCGCCGGTCTTCATGGAACGGGTCGCGTCGGGAACCCCAAGAATTGACAAGATCTCCGTTTCAGCTCCACGCAAGGCCATCTGGATCGGCAGCGCCTGGGTGGCATCCTCGTCCCGGGGGGGCGGGGCTTCGAGCATGGAGAGCTCCGGCGGCAGGACGATCAAGGGTTGGGTGTCTTGCTTGGGTAAGGGAAACTTTTGGGTGGATTCGGAATCGCTCATGGGGTTTCCCAGGGACAAAGGACTCGTTGAAGATTCGTTCAGGCGGCCTGAACCCTGATTTCCCCAAAGGCTTCGGATTGGACCAGCTTGACCTTGCCGGTGCGCATGAGTTCCAGCAGGGCCAAAAACGTGATCACGAGATCATCCCGTGTTTGGGCGGTGGCCAGCAGACCGCTGAAGGGCAACCAGAGACCACCGTCGAGTTCCTTCAGAACCTCGGCAATGCGCTGGTCTAGGGTTTTGGGCGGTGTGCGCACTTCCACCGGTGGTGGGGGCAGCAGGCGCTTCAGGGCCTCGCGGTAGGCACCCAGGAGATCCACCAGGGTGGCTCGAATGGGCTGGTCCTCCACGCGGGCATGTTCCTGAATATCCATGCCCTTGGTAAAGACCACCGCCTGCCATTCGCCTTCGCGCAGCACCAATTCCTTGGTGGCTTCCTTCAGGGCTTGGTAGCTGAGGAGCCGCTGAATTAATTCTTCGCGGGGATCAGCCTCTTCGCCCTCTTCGGCGGGCAGGGACGGCAGCATCAGGCGCGATTTGATCTGGATGAGCTGGGCGGCCATGGCGATGAATTCCGCGGCGATTTCCAGGTTCAACTCTTCCATGAGCAGCAGGTAGTCCATGTACTGCCGAGTCACATCGGCCATGGGCAGATCGAGAATATCCAGCTTGTGCTCGCGAATCAGGTGCAGCAGAAGATCCAACGGACCCTCGAAGGCATCCAGTTGCAGCGACAGATCGCGAAACTTTGTCTCGAAGCCCTTGGGGGATTCGAAAGTCCTTGATACTTCGGACGGGGTTTCCTGAGGGATTTCATCCATAGCCTCCATTCTACCTCTTCCCAAATCGATGGAGAGAAATCACCTGGATCCGGCATCCTAGGTGGTATGGCACGTCCCCCCGTTCTTCCCGGACCCCGGCCCTCGTGGCTGAAAATCAAAGTCCCCGCGGCCGAAGTCACCGCCGAGGTGGAGCGGCTGATGCGCTCCAAGAAACTCGTAACAGTCTGCGAAGAGGCCCGTTGCCCCAATCAGCACGAATGTTGGGGCATTCATCGCACGGCCACCTTCATGTTGCTGGGGGAGACCTGCACGCGGCATTGCGGTTTTTGCAATATCGGCAAGGGCAAGCCCGGCGAGGTGGACCCCGGCGAGCCTCAGCGCGTGGCCGAGGCCGTAGCGACTCTGGGGCTGAAATTTGCAGTGGTGACCAGCGTGAACCGCGATGACCTGCCCGATGGCGGTGCCGATCATTTCGCCCAGACCATCCGATGGATCCGCACCCTGCTGCCGGAATGTGGCGTGGAGGTTCTGATCCCCGATTTCCAAGGTCGTCAGTCCGATTTGCTGACCGTGCTTACCGCCAAGCCCGATGTGCTGAACCACAACGTGGAGACGATTCCACGCCTCTACAAGCGAGTGCGCCCCGATGCCAACTACGGCCAGAGCATGACCCTGCTTTCCCGCGCCGCTACCTGGCGCGATACCAACGCCCCGGATACCCGCATCAAAAGCGGCATCATGGTGGGCCTGGGCGAAACGCCCGAAGAAGTGCTGGATCTCATGAAGGACTGGCGGGAAAGCCGCGTGGATATCGCCACCCTGGGCCAGTATCTGCCGCCATCCGAGCACCATTTGCCCCTGGTGCGTTTTGTGGAACCCGAGGAGTTTGAGATGTATCGGCGTAAAGGCCAGGAAATGGGCTTTCAGAAAGTCCAGTCGGCGCCGCTCGTGCGCAGCAGCTATCACGCGGCGGAGAGCTTTGCTCCTACTGTGGGCTGAGATGGCTCTTCTTCATGGAGCCGAAAGCCAATGGGGCGGTCAGAACCCCGTCAGCAATAAATCGATGGCTTGAATAAGCTCTCCACGGGCGGCAGACAAATCGCCAACGATGGTGCCGAGCTCCCGCTGATGTATGCCTGCCATTTCCGGGACCATGGCGATCAGGGGTTTGTTTTTTAACCGCACCACGGGTGTTAGACGCGTCATGGTCTTGGAGTGAACGATCCCTTGGCGGTACAAGGGCACGACCATTCGGGTTGCAAGGACAGAAATAACGTCCGATTGCACATCCAGCAGGTACGGGACATCGCCTTTCGTTCTGGGATTAGGATTCTCGTGGACCGAAAATTGAGCCATCAGAATGTCCTGCTGCCATCACTGAAGACGCCCTGGGCTTCAACGCGTGCGTTGTATGCCTCGATGGCTTCGGCATTTTCCTTCAGCCAGCGTTCGGCCATGGAAATCTTCACTGCCTGAGCAAGGGCATTCTCCGCAATGCTGGAGAGGTTTAGGCCTAGATCCTTGCCCATCTTCAATAGGTCGCTATTGAGGCTCAAATTGACGGGTTTTTTTGAGGCATCGATCCGGTATCCCGCAAACATGGTTTTCTCCATTCATGATGCGTATGAATCATGCGCATTGATCTTGCGCCTGTCAATAGGTATTGGGCAAAGGGTGATAACGGATAGTTCTCGAATGACATCATTTCCCGTGTTCTATTGGTGGACGGTCTTTTCCCTTGCCCCCCACAAAACCCCATCCCAGACTCGATCCATGCCGAAACTCGCCGTCATCCATCACCGCCACGAAGACTGGGTTGCTGCCTTGTCAGAAGCCGAACCCTGCCTGGAGATTCGGGGTTGGCATCCCAGGGACGCTATGACGGCTGACCCGGCTTGGTTGACGGATGCCGAAGCTTTGTTTACTTGGCGGTTCCCCGAGGGCTTTCTGAAAAAAATGCCCAGATTGCGCTGGATTCAAAACAGCGGGGCAGGGGTCGATCACCTTGTTCAGCATCCCGAGATTGCGCCGGAGATTCTGATCACCCGCGCCGATGGGCAGTTCGGGCTCTGGATGGCGCGCTATGTCTGTGGGCACTTGCTGGCGGAAGCGCAGCGGTTGGAGGAATGCTCGATCGCTCAACGACAAGCCCGCTGGGATGGCAAATTGCTGCCTGAAGATTTGACGGGCCAATCTGCCTTGGTGGTGGGCTTCGGGCGCATCGGTCGCCAGATCGGTCGAGCCCTGCGGGAACTGGGCCTGGAGGTCCAAGGCTTTGTGCGAAGTGGGCGCATGGACGAGGCATTCCCGTTGCATGGCATCGCGGAACTTGTCCAGCATTTGCCTAAGGCGCGGCTGCTGGTGCTGTGTGCCCCCCTCACCGAGGAGACGCGTGGCATGGTGGATGCGCGGTTATTGGCCCACGGGCATGCGGGGCTGACGCTCATCAATGTGGGACGAGGCGATCAGGTGGTGGTGCCTGATCTTTTGGAGGCCTTGGCTGCGGATCGCCTGGGCCATGCGGTGCTGGATGTGTTTGCGGTGGAACCGTTGGCAGAAACGTCTCCTCTTTGGTCGCACCCGAAAGTGACGATTACGCCGCATCACAGCGGCCCCTCCACCCCCAAGGCCATGATTCCGGATTTACTTGAAAACCTCCGGCGCTATGCAGAGGGCCTGTTGCCGCAGGATCTAGTCGATCGCGGACGGGGCTATTGATCATGGACCCTCGCGTTCTTCTCGACCGACCCTTTGAACCTGGGTTCAACGGAGATGGGCCCTGGCTCGACCTGATCGTCCGCGAACTGCTCGCCGTTCCCGTCCGGCCGGGATTCCACCGCTGTCCTCGCACCGAGGTCCTCCAGCGCCTGAATGAGGCCTTGGCGGTTCACCCCCGAGCGGCTGATCTTGAAGCTCGCATTCGCGCGTTCTGGTCCCATACCAGTGCGGTGCGATTACTGGCGGAAATGGGGCTTCCGGATAATGGCAGTCTCCCCCGCGAGGCCATGCAGCGCTTGATGGATAAGGTGATTCCGCGCCTCGATCATGCGGCGGATCTCTACGCCTGGTTGGATCGCCTGGACGTGAGTGAAGAAGATGCCCTCTGGCTTGAGGGCCTTCCCCCTTCCTTGGTTGAGCCTTGGCGCTCCTTGGTGGAACCGGAGCCCCAGGCCTTAGGAGAAGCGGCCCTATTGCTCGCCTACCGAGCCTCGGCCCTGGGCTTGAGTCGGGATTTCCTGCGCATTTGGCCGAAGGGAAGGGATC
>JAUYES010000317.1 GCA_030691225.1 Holophaga sp.
AGGGTATCGGCGGTCACCACGTTGAATTGCATGTGATGGCCATCCAACTTGAAGTAGGCGCGCACCAGGTGATGCAGGCTATCGATGCCGGTTTCTCCAGCCAAAAGACTCGGGGTGAATTTCAGGTTCAGCAGCGTGCCACCCGTTTTCACGTGATCCATTTTCCCCGCGGATTTCAGCACTGCGGTGGGGCCTTGCCGATCCGCACCTTGCACGGGGCTGATACCTTCCGAGAGTGGGTCGCCCTTGTGGCGCCCATCGGCCGAAGCAAGACACACCTGCCCGAAATAGACGTGACAGGTGGTGGGCAACATCTCCAAGCGATAGGCTCCACCCTTGCCGTTGGGTCGACCATCGATGCTTTCAAACAGGAACCGGAAGGCCCTTAACATCAGGTCGTCCGCATAGTCATCGTCGTTGCCGTACTTATGGGTCTTATTGAGGAGGCGCTGCCGCATAATTTCGCGTTCCGCGAAATTAGTATCAAGAGCCTGCAGGAAATCCGTGAAACGGATTTCCTGCTTGTCGAAGACTAGTTCTTTCAAGGCCGACAGGCTATCCGCTAGGCTGCCAATGCCTACGGCCTGGATGAAGGAGTTGTTGTAGCGCGCGCCACCGGCGTTGTAATCCTGGCCTTTGGTGATGCAGTCATCGGTCAGCACCGATAGAAAAGGCGCGGGCATGCGGGTGGCGTAGATTCGTTCGATGATCTGATTGCCGCGAATCTTGATATTCAGAAAGTGTTTGGTCTGAACCTCGAAGGCCGCCATGAGTTGATCAAAGGTCGTGATGGCGGATGGGCTGCCCGTATGCGGTCCAAGTTGCACATTCGTGCGGGTATCGAAGCCATCGTGCAAGGCCAATTCCAGCATCTTCATCAGGTTGAAATAGCCCGTAAGTATGTAGGCTTCTTTGCCAAAGGCACCCACCTCCACGCAACCGGAACACCCACCGGCGCGGGCGTCTTCCAGCGTCTTGCCTTGGCGTAATTGCTCCTCCACCACGGCATCGGCATTGAAGAGCGAGGGGAAACCGTATCCGTTGCGGATCACGCGCAGGGCATGATTCAGCACGACATCGGGAGTCTTGCGGGAAATCTGCACATTGCTGCTGGGCTGAAGCAAATGCATTTCGTCGATGATCTCCAGCAGGAGGTGCGTCACCTCGTTGCTGCCATCGCTGCCATCGGGCAACAAGCCGCCCAGATTGAGGTTGGCGAAATCCGTATAGGTGCCACTCTCAGCCGCCGTCACACCCACTTTGGGAGGCGCGGTGTGATTGTTGAACTTCACGAAGAAGCACTCCAGCAGCTCCTTAGCGGTCTCGCGGGAAAGCGTGCCCTCGGATAGGCCGCGCCGATAGAAGGGCCAAAGATGCTGATCCAGATGGCCGGGACTGAAGGCATCCCACCCGTTC
>JAUYES010000318.1 GCA_030691225.1 Holophaga sp.
GTATTGGGTGCCGTGGATGACGCAGGATCGTTGAAACTTCCACCCTTTTTGGAAGTTTTGGTTCCGGAATGGCTTACGCACCTTCCCTCGGGGTGGTGGGAGACCTTGCTGGGCTCCATGGATAGCGGCGGCCGATTGTTACCCGAGGCGACTCCTCCCCGAGATCTTCCCTGGGCGGATTTGTTTGCCCAAGGGCCCGCTGCCTTTGAACCCCTCGTTCTTTCGGAACTGCCCAAGCACCTGCACTCTCTGCTTGACACGCCGTGGGTCTGCCGACTTCCCGGAACGCACTTCATGCTCGACCCACGCCTGCGGGCCTGGGCTAGGGGCTTTGGGGCCTGCGCCCCGGCCCTGAACGCCCTTTCGCGGCCCTCTCTCGGATTGGGCTGCGAACCCTCGACAATCCTGCGTTCCATCCTCGATGGAAGGCCCCCTTCGACTGGAGACTTGTCGGCCTCTTGGATCACCGCCATCCGAGAGGATCTCGACGGGCATCCGGGTGAATGCCCTGCGGACCGCCTCGGAGACCCGAGCCTGGATCGATTGGCCATGCGCTGGGGCGCCAGTGCTCCCGAATCAGCTCCTGGATATCCAGACTGGGGCAAGATCATCCACCCTTGCGCAGATCCTTTCCATTGGATGGCAGAAGGTCGAAAAGCCTTCCTTGCTCAGGCCATGGAACCCGCCCTGCGAGCCTTTTCCTGGGCTAACGCCCACTTCGAGCGATTGGAAAGCCCCTTCTGGGCGGAACGAGCGGCCGCCAACGCCATGCATGCCGCGCTCTTTTGGGGGGATCTGCCGGCCATGATCCAGTGGCGCGCCACCCAAGGGCCAGCGCCATCGCCCTTCAAGGAACTTGATGACGCTCTCCTGCTCGCCATGCGCGATGAATGGGACCAAGCACTCCCTCTGTTATTAAAAACAGCTGCCGACTACCCGGATCACGAGCAATCCTGGATGCTTCTGGCACAGCGAGGGCTGGATATCGGGCAAAAAGACTTAGTCGAACAGTCCCTTCCCCATCTCCAAAACCCCGGGGCAATCAAACTCTTCCAAGCCTTTTTGGCCGACTTTCCGGCCCCCCCGCCATCGGACCTGGGTGAAGAGTTTGACTTAATGTGGCGCTATCACCTGGCCCTAAGAGACCCCCACCATTTGGCGATTTTCTGGCAGCGTTGGCAACCATGCCCCAATCAACCCATGCGACTCCAAACGGGCCTTGGCATGCTCGAAAAAAGGCCTTCCGAACGCACGGCAGAACGGCTGTTGCACCTCCAGGTTCTGGCTGATCGGGCCGGTTCGCCATGCCATCAGGAGCGCCTCAAACTCCTTTGGCCCGCCACCTCCACCGAAGCACCCAAGGACCCTGCCCAACTGCTAAAAGAATCCCTGAGTCGCCGTGATCTCCCGGCCTGGATTATTTGGGGAGCAACCGATTCCCCAACCGTGCTTGGGCATGGCGTACCTCCGCCCCACGGAGCCTTGAGTCGCCTGCATCGCGACGGGGCGCTGGCGCCCTTTGAATACCAAGGACACATTTGGCGCGGATTTCCGCTCGAATGGGAGGGTGGCGTGGTGGGCCATGCCATGGTCTCCATCGAACCCAATCAACCGCCCAATAGCTGTTCGGAACTTCGAATCCTAGCCCCCTGGGTCGCCCAATTGCTTCCCGCTGTCCGCCAAGGCCCCTTGCCTGAACCCGGCAGCCTGCTCATGGATGGATCCGAGCCCATGGCCTCCCTGATTCGTGAATTATCCCGGGTCGCACCCTCGGAGCTCAGCTTGCTGATCCTTGGCCCCACGGGCAGTGGCAAGGAACTCACAGCCCGAGAAATTCATCGGCGCTCGGGTCGCACTGGGCCATTGGTACCGGTGAATTGTTCGGCCTTCGCCGAAAGCCTTCTGGAATCCGAACTCTTTGGCCATGTAAAAGGTGCCTTTACCGGCGCAGACCGAGATCGGCGCGGTGCCATCGAAACGGCCGACAAAGGCACGTTGTTCCTTGATGAAGTGGCTGATATGTCGCCACGGATTCAGAGCATGTTTCTTCGAGTAGTGCAGGAACGGGAAGTCCGCCGCGTGGGCTCGGATCGCTCGGTCCATGTGGATGTTCGCTTCCTCGCGGCAACTCACCGGCCCTTGGAAAGCCTTGCGACTTCAGGCACCTTCCGCCGCGATTTGCTTTTCCGATTGCAGGGTTCGATTCTCACCCTGCCTTCGCTTCGTGATCGCCGCCACGAGTTTCCCTACCTCATTCCGCGCCTTCTTTCCCAAGTCGCCAAGGAGGCGAAGCGCGAACTCCCCGAAATTGCGCCCGGTCTTGCTCAAGCGCTATCGCGGTTGCCTTGGCCGGGCAATTTTCGCGAATTGCGCCATGCGCTCGAACGGGCGCTCCTTCGCTGCGGCAAAGAAACCATGAAGCCGGAGCACTTTCCAGAACTGCTGATCCCTGAGGCCAAGGATCGAACGTGGGAACAATCAACTCGCGATTTCCAAAAGCGGCTCTTGCTTGAAGCCCTTCGTCGGCATCAGTTCCGGGTCACCGACGCGGCTGAAGCCCTTGGCATCACGCGACCAGCCCTCTACCTAGCGGCCAAGCGCGTGGGGCTGGATTTGGTAGCCGCACGGGAAGCCTGGGGCCGAGAATAAGCACCTAGACCTTGCGCCCGAAGCTCCGCTCCAGTTCTCCCAAAGTGAGTTTCTTGATCACCGGCCGACCGTGAGGGCATGTTGTGGGCACCTCGCAGGCCAGCAGATCCTGGATCAAACGCAGAGCCAGTTCGGCAGGAAGGTGATGGTGCTTCTTGATGGCGGCGCGACAAGCAAGCTCCGCGTTGAGTTCCTTCCGAAACGCGTCCAGATCCACGCGGCCCGTTTGCTCCAAGCGGTTCAAAAGATCCTCCAACAGCTGCCTCGGATCTCGATCAAGCAAAAAATCAGGCAAGCCGCGCACCACAATGGCATCGTCTCCGAAAACCTCGCATTCCAGGCCAACCCGGTTCATCTCCCCCAAAAAGGGCGCTAAACGGGAGAGGGCAGCTGGCCCCAAATGCGCCACCACCGGCGGCATAAGAGGTTGGATCGCAGGGGCGTGATGCCGCAGGAAATGTCGCTCAAAGAGAATGCGTTCGTGGGCCACATGCTGATCAATGATCCAGAGTTCGGGTTCCGCCCCACTCCGAATTTCCGCGATCAAATAGGTGGCATCGAAGGCGCCCAGGTAGGTCACTACGGCGGTGTTATTAAGGGACTCGGCCACACGATCCACCACCGGCAGTGCCGCGTAGGCATGATCTAGCCGGTTCTCAACGTTTCCCGGTAGATGCCTCGAAGCGGTGCCTCCACGTTCAGCCCAGAGGTGGGGATGCTCCGCCGAAATGGGTTTGATCTGTGCTTCGAATTCAGGTTCCAAAGGCTTCGGCGGCAGGGCCAATACGGATGGGAGTTCACCCTTCAACTGCGCCCAAGCCTCGCGCAGGGCGCGACTCACCCATGGGAAGACCCGATTGGGCTCTCGAAAACGCACCTCGGCCTTGGTGGGATGGACATTAACATCGACAGCTTCCGCCGGCATTTCCAGAAACAGCACGGCGGCAGGGTAGGAACCCTTCACGAAGTAGCCCTGCCAAGCCTCGGAAAGCGCGGCCAATAAAAGCCGGTCCCTTACCGAGCGGCCATTCACAAACAAGTAGAGATGATTGCGGTCGCGAAAGGAAAGTTCAGGCGCGGAGACAAAACCTCGAATGCGCCAAGGTGAATCGCCTTCCCGAAAAGGCACCAGGCTAGCGAATTTTTCGCCCAGGAGTGGCGCAAGGCGGCCTTCCGGGTCTTGCAGAGGCGGAAGGATCAGGTCCGCACTGCGATCTGTCCGAATGATCCAACGCACCTGAGGCGTGGCCAACGCCATCCGCGTGACAACACCCCAAAGATGCGCGTGCTCCGTGTCTGAGGACTTCAGAAAACGCTTTCGAGCTGGCAGCTGAGCAAAGAGATCCCGCACGGTTACCGTAGTCCCGCGTGCTCGTGGGGCTGGCTGAACGTCTTTGATAATCCCAAATTCACTGCGAAGCCTGTGCCCAGCGCCATCCGCTTCCGCGCTGTGAAGTTCAAAACGGGTGACGCTGGCAATGGAGGGCAGTGCCTCACCGCGAAATCCGAAGCTCGTCAAATGGCCCAAATCTTCGGCGGTGCGCACCTTGCTGGTGGCATGTCGCTCCAGGGCTAAATACAAATCATCACGGCCCATGCCGCTGCCATCATCGGCGATTTCGAGAAGGCGCTTGCCACCATCCTCCCAACGAATCTCCAAGGCCTGGGCACCTGCATCCAGAGCGTTCTCGATTAGCTCCTTGAGAACCGAGGCCGGACGCTCAACCACTTCGCCCGCAGCGATCTGGTTAGCGACTTGATCGGAAAGGATACGGATCTTCGACATAGCCCCAGTCTGGCAGGGAACCTAGAGCTTCAGGTCTCGCACAAAACGTCGAACGAGGCCCTCGAAACGTTCGGCAGCAGCAGCGCCAGCTTCCAACACTTCAGTGTGGGTTAGAGGTTGGGGCAACATACCTGCCGCCATGTTGCAGAGGCAGCTAATGCCGGCGACTTTCATGCCCTCGTGGCGTGCAACGATCACCTCAGGCACGGTGCTCATTCCCACCGCATCCGCACCTAAAGCGCGAAATGCCCGAATCTCTGCCGGAGTTTCAAAGCTTGGGCCGGTCACGGCGAGGTAAACGCCCTCCTGTAGGCGCTGGTCGCAAGGGATGGCAGCGGCGTGAATCTGCTGTCGAAGATCCCGATCATAAGCCTCGGTCATATCCACAAAGCGCGGGCCAGATTCAACATTGGGGCCAATCAAGGAATTGGTGCCCTGCAGGTTGATATGATCACTAATGAGCATGAGCTCACCGACTTTGTAATTCCAATTCACGGCACCCGCGGCGTTGGTGTGCAACACGGCCTGCACGCCCAAACGTCCATACATCCGCATGGGAGCCGTGCAGAGAGCCATGGGATGACCCTCGTAGAAATGGAAACGCCCCGCCTGCAAAACAACCTTGCGGCCTTCCAGCTCGCAGAAGATCATTTTCCCCGCATGACCCAAAACGGTCTGCTGAGGAAATCCCGGAATTTCCGTGAAAGGTACGGTGACCCCATTCTTAGCCTCGGCACAATGGGCCAGTTGCCCAAGCCCAGAACCCAACACAATGGCCAGTTCGGGGACAAAAGGAGTGCGGGACTTCAGCGCGTGAAATGCAGCCTGTACATCCATCGAAAACCTCTAGTTCTGGGCGATAAGCTTGAGTGTTATTGGAAGATCAGGTTGACGAACCGTCGGGCTTAGCAAGCGAACCTGGATAGATTGGTAAACCGCGGTTGTGTTCCCGGTCAGAGTGAAATCATCCACGCTGGATACCGTGCTGCTGAACACCCTCGCACTTCCTCCTATTTTAACTTCGATCTGCGCTCCCACTGGAATCCCCCCGGGGGTCTGCACGGTCAATCGGTACTTGCGATCCTTTGTGAGCAGGAAGCGAGCCCGGAAAACTTCGCCCTTCGAAAAATTCGGAAAAACCCCAAGTCTGTTCTCATGTGCGTTGGCCATGCTAAGCGTGAATGCCGGGAAAGGCTTAGCAACAAAGTCGGGGTCCGTGCCCAGATCCACCAGATATCCAGCCTCGATTCCGGCGGTGGGACGTGGCCAAGTGATATTGAAGGGGCCCAATAGGGCTGTGATCACTGGATCGGTGAAAATCGTGAGCAAATCCACTGTGTCTGTGCCCGATTTGACTTCCTTCAGGCGCTGGATCTGGCTGTAAATACTCACCGCATCGGTAGGGTTATTGGTGGTGTCATTTAATACGGCAACCAAGAAAAAGCGTTTGGAAGCCAGCGGATCTAGCCTTGCCCAATCCGTGGGCACTCCTGGGGAAGGGAGGGTATTACACTTGAGCGCGATTTCCCACGCTAGGGCCGAGATATTACCGGCGGAGTAGGCGTCGGAACCGAGACCAGCCGTCACTCGCACATCCTGATAGGAGGGAGGCGTGGCGGTGAAGTCCTTTACAAGGTAAGGAGATTTCAGCAGGACCGCAGCAGCGGTTGGTGCGAGGCCTTCGATGATGGCCATTTCGGGGGAAAGATCCTGCAAATCCGTACGGTCTGGCAATGCTTGAGTCGGAAGCAGGCCAGTAAAACGCTGCGAAACAAGCTGATTGCGAGCAAAGAGGGTGAAAAGGGCCGCTTCATTCCAGGTGTCATCGAGTCCACCCTCAACTCGAATCGCACCGCAATACAACAAAGAAGAGCCATCAAAAGAAGCGGGGTAAACGGTGCGATCGTATTCAACAAAGGAAGGCCGGGTTCCGAAGGACCATGTTGAACCGGCCAAGTAGTGCAGGTTCAAGATAGTGCCCGGAGTCGGCTCACCATAGGTGGAAGCAAAACTATAGGCGGAATCGAGAATCCCAAGAATGCGGCTGCCACTGCCCACCGTCTCCAAAACGGAACTTTGGACAAGACTAGGCGAGGCACTGGAAAGCCACCACTTGGTGCCGACCCCAACATTGAAATTAACCGTGGCGTTGGCCGACAGGGTCGCACTCGGAACGGGGTTTCCAGCAGGGCTACTCCCATCGACACCCTTTCGGAGTGCGTAAACGGGGCGATCCACGATGGGCACCGACGTTCCGATATCGGCAGCAATCAGTCGCACAGGATTGCCTGTGGTGGCCTGCATATTACCTAAAACTTCAATACAGACGGGCAGCGTGGCATCAAGATCGGAAATTGTGTAATTTCCAAACGCATCCGTAAGGACCCCTTCAGCCACTGACCAGACCATCACGGGATTTCCCCCAGCGTCGAGTTCGCTTTTCCCCGTGAGCGCCCTTACGGTAATCCCGCGGGAAGGAAGTTCCACAAACTTGGCTGGATCCGTTTCGAGGCCCAGCGGTACCCCTGTGGTGGGGTCAGTTAACAGCGGTATACGGGTGTATTTGACCGTGCCCGTAACGGAATACTTGGGCGTCACAACGGGAGCGACGGGCGTTTTTCCCCCACAACCCAAGGCGAGGGAAATCACACCCAGGGCAGCCGATGCCGCCAAGTACCGCCATGAAATACGCAAACAAAGCATCACGACCTCGAAAAAGGGGCCAAAAGAATCAGAGTACCACGGCCCTTCATCCTTGGCGCGAGCGAAGGGCCCATGGTTGAGTGCGACGAGCCACCTTGAAGGTTCAGAGATGCAGATGCTTTGCCCTGCAATTACCGCCGAGAACGGCTCGGAGCTACCGCCGACTCGTTCTGCGCCAGCAATTC